>NZ_PNCV01000053.1:0-32943 GCF_005886925.1 Pseudoalteromonas sp. S3260 | reverse complement strand
CTTATGCAGATCTGAGGTTAACTAAACAGCAGTCATTATTTATATATTAGTTTGAACAAAGAAGGGCTTGGCTTAAAAAATAAAAACACCAATATCACAATGCTTTTTACACATTCATATGTTTACTTTAGGAAGTGTTTATTCAGATTTAAAAACTGTAGAAATGGAATACGGTCATTTTTTAATAATAAAAGCCGCTAAACAGCGGCTTTTAAGATTATTTTTCAACATTTAATATTTTGTCTTGAATTAGAACGGGATATCGTCATCAAAGTCGATTGTTGGTTCCATAGGGTTTGATGCGCCACCTTGCGGTGCATTTTGTGGCTTAGGTGCAAACCCGCCTTGCTGTTGTGGTGCACTATTTTGTTGTGGTGCAAAACCACCTTGCTGCTGTGGCTGGTATTGGTTGTTTTGCTGCGGTGCTGGCTGCTGAGCAGGTGCAGATTGCTGCTGTGGAGCATAACTGCCTTGCTGGCTATTTTGGCCTTGGTTATTTTGACCATAACCACCGCTTTGTTGCCCGCCTTGATAGCCACTACTTTGTTGACCACCTTGGTTACCTTGATAGCCAACACTTTGTTGATCGCCACCGCGTGCACCTAGCATTTGCATTTGACCCGTAAAGCCATCGACAACGATTTCTGTGGTGTATTTTTCTTGGCCTTGTTGATCAGTCCATTTACGGGTTTGAAGTTTACCTTCTACGTAAATTTGTGCTCCCTTGCGGCAGTATTCACCCACAATTTCAGCTAACTTGCCAAAAAATACCACACGGTGCCACTCAGTTTTATCAACCATTTGGCCAGTGTTTTTATCTTTATAGCTATCTGAAGTTGCTAAGGTAATATTTGCTACACCATTACCATTAGGCATGTAACGAACTTCAGGATCTTGCCCTAAATTACCAACCAAAATTACTTTGTTCACACCGCGTGCCATGGAACCATCTCCTATAAACGTTAGATTAAACCAGCCACTCTTCGGGCTTGGTCTAGGTCAAATTCTTTATCATTAATCTTTAAGTAGCTACGACTTTCATCGCGAACTACGGTTGCTTCTATTACGCCGGGTAAAGCAACTAACTGAGAAGCCAGTGTTTGTGCCTGCTCTTCAGAATCTAATTGGGTCATTAAACTAATAACTTTGCTTTTCGGTGGGACTTGCATTTTCCACGCAATAATAAGCCATATTACCCCAACAAGTGCCGCCGCCGCAAACACAGCTTGCGTACTAGTTGTTTGTGCTACATACCCGCCAAGCATGCCGCCTAAAAAAGCGCCTAAAAACTGGCTCGATGAATACCCCCCCATGGCTGAGCCTTTTTGGCTTGCTGGAGCAATACGCGACACAAGAGCCGGCATAGTGGCTTCTAAAAAGTTAAACGCAACAAAATATAACAGCATACAAACCGCAATACCAACAACGCTGTTTGCCCACATAGACATACTTAACATGCTGACTATTAAAACCATAACAGAACCAATAAATGCTTGTTTTTCTTTCTCTTTTTTAATCGCCACTATCATTACTGGCACCATTAAAAAAAACGCCAAAAATAAAACTGGGATATAAAGCTGCCAATGGTTTTCGGCCACTAAGCCATCTTTAATTAATTGGCTTGGTAATACTACAAAAATAGTCGTTAATGTTAGATGCAGCAATAATACGCCTGCATTTAAACGTGCCAGCTGTGGGTGTTTAATCAATTTTTTGATGTCACTAAAACTGGCAAGCGTATCGCCTTTAGGGGCTTTATTTATTGCACTAGGCACCAGCATAGTGACTATAAAAATACCACACACAGCCAAAATAGCCGTTAGCCAAAATACGCCTGCAATGCCCCACGAAGCTGCCACTATCGGCCCTAATAACATCGCAAACGCAAAACTCATGCCGATGCTCATGCCAATCACCGCCATGACTTTGGGGCGCTGTTCATCTCGGCTTAAATCTGATGCAAGCGCTAATAATGCGCTGGCTATAGCTCCCATGCCTTGTAACGCACGCCCTACCGTCACCATTTGAATAGACTCTGCCAAAGCGGCAATTACCGAACCTAAAGCAAACACCGCCAAACCACCGACTATGACTTTTTTACGACCTATTTTATCGGAAAGTCTCCCCATTGGGATTTGTAATACGGCCTGAGTTAAACCATACGCACCAATTGCAAAACCAATCCAGATAGGTGAAAAGCCTTCAAGCTCTTGACCATAAATAGCTAAAACAGGCATCAGCATAAACAAGCCGAGCATTCTAAATGCAAACACACTCGCTAACGATACGGCGGCGCGTTTTTCTCGTGAATTAAGTGAAGATGCGGTCATTATTTGCGTGATCTTACTGTGTTAAAAAATTAGGCAAGGATTCTATCACAAGCTTGGCAATAATTAATCGTCTATAACTAAGGATTTTTTCGATGATCAAGGATTAATATTGCAGCGTATTATGCGATACTGAGCAAATAATTTTGGCAATAAACGAGATAGCATGGAAAACATTGAAGTCCGAGGCGCCCGCACGCACAATTTAAAAGACATCAGCCTAACCATCCCACGTGATAAACTAATTGTTATTACTGGCTTATCTGGTTCAGGAAAGTCATCACTTGCATTTGATACGCTGTATGCAGAAGGGCAACGCCGGTATGTTGAGTCACTCTCTGCTTATGCAAGGCAGTTTTTGTCATTAATGGAAAAGCCCGATGTAGATCATATTGAAGGCCTTTCTCCTGCTATTTCCATAGAACAAAAATCAACCTCGCATAACCCACGTTCAACCGTGGGAACTATTACTGAAATCTACGATTATTTACGCTTGATGTTTGCACGCGTTGGCGAACCTCGCTGTCCGACTCATGATTTACCGCTCGCGGCGCAAACAATCAGCCAAATGGTCGATACTGCGCTGGCACTGCCTGAGGGCACAAAGCTAATGCTCTTGGCGCCTGTTATTAAAGACCGTAAAGGCGAACATGTAAAGCTATTAGAGCAGCTTGCAAGCCAAGGCTACATTCGCGCACGTATTGATGGCGAAGTGTGCGACCTATCTGATCCACCACCACTAGATCTACATAAAAAGCACACAATTGAAGTCGTGGTTGATCGCTTTAAAGTCAAAGACGGCCAGCAACAACGTCTCGCGGAATCATTCGAAACAGCACTTGAAATGTCAGGCGGCGTTGCCAACATTGCGTTTATGGACGATAGCAATGCTGAAGAAATGCTGTTTTCAGCAAATTTTGCCTGTCCAACCTGTGGCTATGCGATGACAGAGCTTGAACCGCGTCTATTTTCGTTCAACAACCCAGCCGGGGCTTGTCAAAGCTGTGACGGTTTAGGTGTAAGGCAATACTTTGACCCTAATCGCGTGGTTCATAACCCTGAGATAAGTTTAGCTGGCGGTGCAATTAAAGGTTGGGACAAACGCAGCTTTTACTACTATCAAATGTTGCAAGCAGTTGCACAACATTACGACTTTGATTTAGATGTGCCTTATCAGGAATTAGCTAAAGAACATAAGAAAATTATTCTAGATGGCTCGGGTGATACTAAAATTGCATTTAATTACCGTAATGACCGCGGTGATTTAATTACACGTAATCATGTATTTGAAGGCGTGTTAAATAATATGAACCGCCGCTACCGCGAAACTGAATCAAACTCTGTGCGTGAAGAGCTAGCTAAGTATCAAACTAGTCAAGCGTGTCCTAGTTGTAAAGGTTCGCGCCTTCGCCAAGAAGCACGTAACGTATTTATTGGTCAAACTAACTTACCAACCATCACACATATGAGTATTGGTGAGGCAATGAGCTTTTTTGAAGGCTTGCATTTGACTGGGCAAAAAGGCCAAATTGCGGAGAAGATTTTAAAAGAAATTCGCGATCGTTTATCTTTCTTAATAAATGTTGGCCTAAATTACTTATCACTTGAGCGCAGCGCCGACACGCTCTCTGGCGGTGAAGCACAGCGTATTCGTTTAGCGAGTCAAATTGGCGCTGGATTAGTGGGTGTCATGTATGTACTGGATGAACCTTCAATTGGTTTACACCAACGTGATAACGACCGTTTATTAAAAACCTTAGTGCATTTACGTGATTTAGGTAACACCGTTATTGTTGTAGAGCATGATGAAGACGCTATTCGTGCGGCTGACCATATTATTGATATTGGCCCAGGTGCTGGCGTGCATGGCGGCCATGTTATTGCTCAAGGTACACGCGATGATATTTTAGCGAGCAAAGACTCGGTTACCGGTCAGTTTTTATCGGGGGTGCGTAAAATTGAAGTGCCTAAAGAGCGCCATGCTACTAACGATAAATGGTTAGAGCTGTTTGGCGCTACCGGTAATAACTTAAAAAATGTTGATTTAAAAATACCCTTTGGCTTAATGACCTGTATTACCGGTGTATCGGGCTCAGGTAAATCTACACTCATTAACGACACCTTATTTAAACTCGCTCACACCGAGCTTAATGGTGCCACAACCGCAGAAGCGGCACCTTACAAGTCAATTGCAGGCCTTGAACACTTTGATAAAGTGATTGATATTGACCAAAGTCCTATTGGCCGCACACCGCGTTCAAATCCTGCAACTTATACCGGTATTTTCACCGGTATTCGAGAGCTGTTTGCGGGTACTCAAGAAGCCCGTTCACGTGGTTACAAAGTAGGTCGCTTTAGCTTTAATGTTAAAGGTGGGCGTTGTGAGGCATGCCAAGGTGATGGCGTTATTAAAGTAGAAATGCACTTTTTACCTGACGTTTATGTACCGTGTGATGTGTGTAAGGGTAAACGTTATAATCGCGAAACCTTAGAAGTACAATATAAAGGCAAAAACATCAACCAAGTGCTCGACATGACCGTTGAAGATGCCCATGAGTACTTTGATAAAATACCGGCTATAGCACGCAAACTTAAAACCCTAATGGATGTTGGACTTTCTTATATCCGCTTAGGCCAAGCCGCTACAACACTTTCTGGTGGTGAAGCACAGCGAATTAAGTTAGCACGTGAGCTTTCTAAGCGTGATACCGGTAAAACGCTATACATATTAGATGAGCCAACAACAGGCCTGCACTTTGCAGATATAGAGCAGTTATTAGTAGTACTGCATCGTCTGCGCGATCATGGCAATACCATTGTAGTGATTGAGCACAATTTAGATGTCATCAAAACAGCCGACTGGATCGTTGATTTAGGCCCTGAAGGGGGTGCTGGCGGCGGTGAAATACTGATTGCAGGTACACCAGAAGAAGTGGCTGAATGCCAGCGCTCTCATACTGGGCACTACTTAAAACCGTTATTAAATAAATAACGGTAATACGCTTTAGATAAGGAAAGTCGGTGTTAAGGTATTTAAAAATTGCAAAATGGCGTGCTAATAAGCAGTTTAAGCAACAGCAAAAAAGCTGGCAACCACACCAAGTTAAACTGCTTAGCCATATAAAAAGCATATGGTTTAACCTTAACACCGCGCAAAAACTTTATCTGCTTGCGTTTATAACTCTAGCCATTTTTAAGTTAACGTGGCTATGTGCCACTATTACTATTATTGCGCTGATCATAAAATTTTGGCCTCAGTTTAATCAACTATGGAATTCACTCACCGGTAAAGCACTTATTTTGGTATTTTATGCCAGTATTGCTAACTTTGTTTTAGCAAGTACTAGTGGCATTGTAAATGAAGTCACTTAGGTATCAGCTAATCACTTTAATTACACTCGTAACTTTGCCACTTTATTATATTTACCGCCTTGGACACTAGGAATAACTCTGGCAACACTGCTCGGCTTACAACTTATTTTGCCTTTTTACATCATAGTGTTATTACTAATTAAGCCATTTGGATCTGATCGCATAAAGTTTGTTAGCCAAAGCTACTCACCACTTCTAACTGCATTAACCCGCTTTTTTTAGCGACGGTAGTGTTTGTAAGTCTGATTGCATTTATTGATGAAAAACCGCCTGAAAAAGTATTAAACGATATAGTAAATAGCTTTGAAAATAGCCAATCGCTCGCAAATAAATCCCCCGCTGAACAAGAGCAAGCCATAGAAAAGTTGAGTGAGCAAATAGAGAAAAAACTTCCCTCTTCAGACAATGACGGCGCTCAGACAAAAACATTTGGTATTCACTTAGAAGGCGAAGATGAGAACACTCAAACGGTTAGGCAGTTTTTAGATACTAAAGGCTACTTTGAACGTAGTAAGCGCTTAATTGCCATGTTTGCCTATAGTTATGAAGCAGACAGTTATTCACGCTGTAAGAATTCAACAGAGAGTAAGTCAATCGAGCTCAATGATTACGAAATTATTGGAATAACGCCTGATCAAAGCATGCCTTACGGTTATAAATTTATAGTTAGAGCCTGTGAGTCTGCGGGTATTTCTGCTACAAAACATTAAAATATAAAAAATGCCGCTAAATTAGCGGCATTTTTTATCTGCAAATAAACGCGCTTATGGGCGTGGAATAAACCCAACCGCATCATAAACTGCTTTTAATGTAGTTTCTGCACGCGCGCTGGCTTTTTCAGCCCCTGTTCTCATGATGTCATTAAGAAGTGTTTGATCTTCACGAATTTCTTTAAAACGTGTTTGAATTGGCTCAATCATGCTGACAACAGCTGCTGCGGTGTCTTTTTTCAAATGGCCATACATTTTGTCTTCGTATTCAGGGACTAACTCTTCAATTGAGCGCTTAGTTGCCACACTTAGAAGCGTAAGTAAATTAGATACACCTGGCTTTTCTTTGCGATCAAAGTAAATACGCGCTTGCTCGTCAGAATCGGTAACTGCTTTTTTAAGCTTTTTCTCAATCTTTTTCGGCTCGTCTAACATCATAATAAAGCCATTTGGATTTTCATCTGACTTAGACATTTTCTTCAGTGGATCTTGCAGGCTCATTACTCGCGCACCAAACTCTGGAATATACGGTTCTGGCAGCGTAAAAATATCGCCGTAAACATTATTAAAGCGAGTTGCAATATCACGCGTTAGTTCAAGGTGCTGTTTTTGATCTTCACCTACAGGTACTTTGTCTGCTTGGTACAGTAAAATATCAGCCGCTTGCAAAGCCGGATAAGCAAATAACCCCACATTAATATTATTAGCATGCGTTGCCGACTTATCTTTAAACTGGGTCATGCGATTAAGCTCACCCATTTGCGCATAACAGTTTAATACCCAGCCAAGTTGCGCATGCTCAGGTACCTGAGATTGTACAAATAATGCCGCTTTTTCTGGGTTAATACCGCATGCCGTATATAACGCAACGCCATCGAGTACACGAGCACGCAATAATTCAGGGTCTTGGCGTACGGTAATTGCATGCAAGTCTGCAAGCATAAAGTAGCTATCATATTCTTCCTGTAGCTTAACCCACTGGTTAATAGCGCCAACATAGTTGCCTATTGTCATACCACCGGTTGGCTGCATGCCACTTAATACTACTGGTTTACTCATGATTTTCCTTTATTTTTACTTAATTAAAAATGCTTAACGCTGTGTTAGTGTCGGTATTATAGCTAAGAAGTTATCGCATAGGTACTGCGGATTATAATCCGCTAACTGCTCTCCCTGGTGATACCCATAAGTGAGCGCTATCACGTCAATGTTAGCGGCTTGCGCTGCGAGTATGTCACTCTTTGAATCACCAATCATAATCGCTTTATCAGGCGTTATATTTAATGCATCGCAAGCAAATAATAGCGGCTCAGGTGACGGTTTTTTTGCCATGTCGTCACCGCAAACAATCACTTCAAAATGACTGCGAATAGCGAGCTTATCTAAAAGCATTTCAGTAAAGCGGCGTGCTTTATTAGTAATAAGTGCTTTAGGCATACCACTGAGAGCAGCAAGACCAGTTTCAACATGCTGATATAACACACTGTATTCACCGACCTGCTCACTGTAATGTTGATAAAACAGATTGATAGCTCGTTCGCTTAAAGCCTCATCGAGGTGCTCACTAATTTGCATATCGCCGCAAAGGGCTCGTTTCACTAACACCTCAATGCCATTACCTACCCAGCTTTCAACTAATCGCTGACTGACAATTGGAAACGCTAAATCGCTAAGTGTTAAATTTAAAGCCATATACAAGTCGTACACGCTATCAACTAGGGTGCCGTCTAAGTCAAAAAACGCTGCATCATATTTCATTATTTAACACTTTCTAATTGCTGACGCATCTCATCAATCACTGTTTTATAATCAGCCTGATTAAAAATAGCTGAGCCTGCAACAAACATATCGGCACCCGCTTCAGCCGCCGCGGCTATGTTATCTACTTTAATACCACCATCTACTTCTAAACGAATATCACGTCCAGATTCAACAATGCGTTGTTTTGCCTCTCGCAGTTTCTCGAGTGTTTGTGGAATAAAACTTTGCCCACCAAACCCAGGATTTACTGACATTAATAAGATCACATCTACTTTATCCATTACGTGATCGAGGTAACTTAAACTTGTTGCAGGGTTGAACACTAAGCCTGCTTGACAACCTTCATCTTTTATCAATTGCAAAGTACGGTCAATATGCTCGCTCGCCTCTGGATGGAAGGTAATAATTGATGCACCCGCCTCGGCAAATTGTGGAATTAAGCTATCTACCGGTTTTACCATTAAATGCACATCAATCGGGGCTTTAATCCCGTAGTCGCGAAGTGCTTTACATACCATTGGGCCAATCGTTAAGTTAGGTACGTAATGGTTATCCATTACATCAAAATGAACGACATCAGCACCTGCGGCTAACACTTTGTCGACATCTTCGCCTATTCGTGCAAAGTCTGCAGATAATATTGAGGGCGCTATTAAGTATTTTTGTTCACAGTTGAGCATCGCTAATCCGTTAATGAATAATTTATGCCGTTAATGTAACTTAATTAGCGAAGTTACCCAAGTAGCACCTTTAAAAATAGCGCCAAATAAGTAATGTTAAAGCCTTATTGCGGCTATTCATGAAAAAGAATAATGTAGGCTTTATAATTAAAAAAATCAGTTTTTAAGCGGGTGTCACTCAGTATTTAAAACACAATACAAATAAAAAAAATAAAGTGTATTATTTAAGCAGTTTTTGTTATGCTGCGCGAAGAACTAAATCATTAGGTTTATATTATGCGTGCTTTTAAAATTGGATTATTAATCACGTCGGTAAGTGTTATTATTGGAGCAACATCGCTTTGCTCAAATACTGAGCAAGATTTAGGCTCAGCCAACATTTGTCTTCATAAAGAGCAAACCAACGCTATTAATAATAGCGCAACCCGTTGCATTCAAATTGAAGAAGATTCGTCTTGGGCCTCTTGGTTAACAGGCGATAGTCGTAGCGCTCAGTTTCATTACTTAGACTTGCTAGAGTTGTTAACGGGTACTGATGACAAACACAAGCCCTCTTCAATCAAGCCATTATTTTAATTAAATGCAGCACTTTTTTAGCGCGTTACAAAGCGTACTGGCTGCATTTTTTGGTGTTCAATCTGAAGATAAGCGCAAAACAGACTTTAAGTACCACTCTCCAATTACGCTGATAGCTATTGCCGTAGTACTGTTTGTATTGTTTGTACTGGCTATTTATGCAACCGTGACTTCGGTGCTAAATACATAGCCATTAGCTCATCCACTTTATTTCGTGAACCGCCCTTTGGACTAATCGTACGTTTAACCTGAATTTTATCCAGTGATGCTTGACTGTAAATTTTGCGTGTCCACACGGTATCGTGGTTTGAAATAAGGACTGGCGTGTTATTCTCAAATGCCGCTTGCTCAGCCAAGTTAGCTAAATTAGCCTGATCATCTAAGTTAAATCCGCCTTTAGCGTAAGAGGTAAACGATGCGGTTTTACTTAATGGCACATAGGGCGGATCGCAGTATATCACCGCATTTTTAGGGACCAGTTTAAATACATCATCGTAGCCTAAGCAGGTAAATGTTGCTTTTTGTGCTTTGTTGGCAAAAAAGTACATTTCTTTTTCAGGAAAATAAGGCTTTTTATATTTACCAAAAGGCACATTAAAAATGCCCTTTAAGTTATAGCGACATAATCCGTTATAACCATGGCGGTTCATATACAAAAATAAAATAGCTCGCTCATACACATCGCTGCTTTGGTTAAACTGCATACGATAATCGTAATACGCATCTGGATGGTTATTTAAATCAACAAATAGTTTTTTTGCATCGCTAATAAACTCATCCGGCGAACGTTTGAGCTCTTTATATAAATTGATTAAATCAGCATTTATATCGTTAAGTACATAGTGTTTAAAATTACTATTTAAAAACACTGAGCCCGCACCAACAAAAGGTTCAACCAAGGTATCTGCATGTTTACTTGCTTGATTTAGTCGCGCGTTAATATCTTCAACGAGGCTGTATTTTCCGCCAGCCCATTTAAGGAAGGCTCTACTCTTTTGCTGCATTGGCTCTTTACTTCAATTCGGTGTTGCGCGATTTTACACTAAAGTCACTGAGTTTACTGATCAACTCGTGCAATTTCTTGTTTTATTTTGCTAATTTTTTTATAGAAAGGTTTATTTTTTCTTACTCCAGCGGGGAGTGCTTGCAGTGCTTGTTTTGCCTCATTTAAGTTAGCAAAACTGCCTGTTGTTACCACCCACCACATTTTACCATTTCGTTTAGTTTGGTATGTATTGGTAATACTTTCTAGCTTATGTTCAGCAATAAACTCATTGCCTACCTGCTGCTGAGTTACGGCTAATAGCTGAATAACAAAATTGTCTTCAGGTTGTTCTAGGTACCAGTTACTAGGTATTTTTACTATTTGGCTTTGCTGCTTTACCACCTCAGGTACGCTAATGGCTTCTTCAACTGGCGGCGGTGCTGGCTTTTCTTGTTCAGTTAAAGTCGATGGCTCAGTTAAACTTCCTACAATTGCTGGCACGTCATTGTGGGCACGCTCATCTGTAGTTGGCTCTTTAGTTATAGGCTGTGGCGAAGTAAACAGGGTTGGTGATTTAACCGGTTGTTGTTTATTTTGAATAGCTTGCTCGGTTGTAATAGCGGTTGTGAGGACTTGCTCATCGCTTTGACTATTAGCATTTTTCCACCATTGGGTCATATCAGCTTTGTATACAACGCCAATAATCAATAACATAATTATGAGTAATAGTGTGAGCAACTGTAAGCGCCAAGATACTTTGTCTTTTACGATAATATCAGCAACTTGTTCGCTAGGCTGCCAGGCTAATAAAAGACTTGGGTTACCTTGGGCTTCAACTAAAAAGGTTTTAAATACAGGGTCTTCATCATAAGGTAGCGCCGTGAAGTACCATCCCATTAGCTGCTTACTTTCAACCAAGTTTAATGGCTCTAAATGAATATTAACTGCCTCTTTAAACGGCAATTTAGATTGCGATGCAATCATAATATAAAGCACATTGGGCGCACTTTTTGATAACAGCTCGAGCTCTGCAATTAGTTCTTCAGATAGGTGCCTGCCGCCATCGATAACCCATAAACACGCGCCGCATTGTTGTTGCTTCGCTAATTGATAATAGTTTTGTGATAAGCTCAGGTTGTGATCAATTAAAGGGGCATTAAAGCTTTGCTCTAATAATTGAGTCATCAATTGCACATCAGTCATTTGAGCGCCAACTTGCACAAACGCTTTATTAAAATCGTTATATTTATCAGTGATGAAGGTTTCAAGCAAATAGCTTTTACCTAAACCAGAAGTGCCCAACAAAACAATTAGGTTTTGACCATATTCAAATTGCAATGCGATTCTATCCACCAAAGCCGCACGGCTCGGTAAAATTTGTGACTGCATTTATTGCTCGATCAATGCTCTGACTTGATCATCAGACACATCATCAACTAATGCACATTGACCAAATTCGGTGGGTAAAATGAATCGGATAGTCCCTTTTTTATTCTTTTTATCTTTTCGCATATGCAGTAAAAAGTGCTCACTGGTCATATCGCTAGGTATCTCGATTGGTAAGCTATATTGCGCTATTAATGTAGCAATACGCTCTACATCTTCTCGTGTTAAATCTTGGCGAGTATAAGCAAGCTTTGCAGCAAGCACCATACCTGTCGCGACCGCTTCTCCATGTAACCAAACACCGTAACCCATTTGTGCTTCAATAGCATGCGCAAACGTGTGCCCTAAATTTAACAACGCACGAAGGCCCTGCTCTTTTTCATCTTGTGCAACAATGAGCGCTTTAATTTCACAGCATCTGAAGATGATGTGCTGTAAACACGTCTCGTCTAATTGTTGTAATTTAGCGATGTTATGCTCTAGATAAGCAAACAGTTCAGTATCGTAAATCAAGCCGTACTTAATAACTTCAGCCATGCCTGCAGCAAACTCGCGTGTTGGTAAGGTATGCAACGAACGCGTGTCAATAAATACAGCTTGGGGTTGATAAAAAGCCCCAATCATATTTTTACCTAGCGGGTGATTAACCGCTGTTTTGCCGCCAACTGAAGAATCAACTTGAGATAATAAAGTGGTTGGTATTTGGATAAAAGGGACGCCACGCTGATAACAAGCAGCAACAAATCCAGTTAAATCACCTACAACGCCACCACCTAATGCAATTAAGCAGGTGTCACGGCCGCAATTATTCTCAAGTAGGAATGCCGAAATTTTTTCAAACCAAGTGAGTGATTTATATTGCTCACCATCTGGAATAATAAAATGCAGTGGGTTTAGCTGTGCTAATGAATCAAGCAACTGTTGAAGGTACAGCGGTGCAATCGTTTCATTAGTAATGATGATAGGCCGACAATCACCAATGTGATGGATTAGACGGCCTGTATCTTGAAGTGCAGATTGGCCAATATAAATAGGATAACTTCGCTCGTCTAAATTAACAGTTAATTCAAGCATGCTGGGTTAGTCCTTTTTAATACTGGCTTTTAAAAATCCAATTTCTCGATGATTTGGTTAGCAACAACTTTCGCGCTCTGCTCATCAGTGCGTACAACAAAATCAGCTACTTCTTTATATAATGGTTCACGCTCTTCTGCTAAGCGCTCAAGTACATCACGAGGTGCTTCTTCTGTTTGCAGTAATGGGCGACGCTTGTCGCGTTGCGTACGTGCAACTTGCTTTTCAATCGGTGTCTCTAAGTATACAACAATACCGCGAGCCGAAAGCTTGTTTCGAACTTCTTTACTCATTACTGAGCCACCACCGGTTGCAAGTACAATACCTTGCATTTCGGTTAAGTCACCAATAACAGATTCTTCACGAAGTCTAAAGCCTTCTTCACCTTCAAGATCGAATACCCAGGCAATATCTGCGCCCGTGCGACGTTCGATTTCTTGATCAGAATCAACAAATTCAAGGTGTAATTGGTCAGCGATGTGACGACCAATCGTGCTTTTGCCAGCCCCCATGGGGCCAACTAGAAATATATTACGTTTCTCAGCCATATCTTTTAGTACAAACGAACTCTAAAATTTGAAATAAAACCCCGCCTAACGACCTGGCCCCAAAATTAAGAAAGGGATTATCTCAGTAATCGGTCGGGTATTTCAAGTCAATTAGGATAAAAAGCCATATAACGAGCAATTAAACTAAATAATTACCCACTGGTTAACAAAAAAGCACCTTATTATAGGCAAGTTTATCTTCTAGGGTTAAAATTTATGCAATTAAGGTTACTACATTGTTGCTTCATGAAAGCTTTTGCATGGTAACTTTACAAGAGCCTGAATTACAAACAACATAAACGCAGCCTTAAATACATCCGCAGTACAGTACATGATCAAAATTATATACTGTCTTATTGTACATTTATAGGAAGTGTTCACACCACGATAACTAAATTACATACCCATACTATCTAGGCTGGTATTCAACCTAGATAGCTTAAATATTTAGTCTATTTGGATTTTAGGTGTGACAAAAATCAGCAGTTCGCGCTTTTCATTGAACTCGCTTGTGCTTTTAAATAGTCTTCCTACGTAAGGAAGGTCGCCCAATAAAGGTACTTTTTTGGTCGAATTAATAATTTGCTGTTGGAAAATACCACCCAACACTACCGTTTGTCCATTCTCAACGAGTACTTGAGTCTCAATTTGTTGCGTATCGATGGCAACCGCTGGGCCTGTACCTGTTTGAACCGTATCCCCTCGGGTATCTTGAGTAATGATTAAATTTAAAATAACTTTGTTATCGGGTGTGATATGAGGTGTCACTTCTAGGCTTAGTACCGCCTTTTTAAAACTTACGGTTGTTGCACCACTTGAAGCTGACTCCACATAAGGGATCTCAGTACCTTGCTCAATACGCGCTTTTTGCTGATTAGCAGCAGTAATGCGTGGGCTTGCAATGATTTCACCTTTGTTTTCTTCTTCAAGGGCGGTTAATTCTAAATCAATTAATGTTCCGTTAGCCAATTTAGCAATGTGCATACCTATACTCGCCGATGGATTCGCCACTGGTAAATTAACGTTAAGTCGATCAGAAAGACTAGGAATATTACCATTAGAAATAGTTTCAGCTCCTTCTAATGTGCCAGAAACACCGTCTGAGCCTTGCTGATCACTAAACCCCCAACGAACCCCCAAGTCTTCAGTTACGTTGTCACGTACGGTTACCATACGCGCTTCAATAACCACTTGTTTAACCGGTATATCTAAAGTTTCGACCATACGACGAACACTTTCAATACTTTTTGCAGTGTCTTTCATTAATAACGTATTAGTTCGTTGATCAACAGACACGCTCCCTCTGGCTGTAATAATACTGTTGGTATCTGTTTTTAATAAGTCGGCAAAATCTTCTGCTTTTGCATAATTTAAGCGGATGTATTCACTGTAAAGTGGCTCTAAATCCTCAACTTGCTGTTTAGCTTTTAACTCTTTTGCTTCACGGGCAGCCAGCTCTTCAGATGGTGCAACCATTAAAATAGAACCGTCCATGCGTTTGTCTAAGCCTTTTATTCTAAGCACGACATCTAACGCCTGATCCCACGGAACCCCATCAAGGCGAAGAGTAATATTGCCTGTCACTGAGTCGCTTGTTACCAAGTTAAAATCATTGTAACCGGCAATAATCTGTAATACAGCACGAACAGAGATATCTTGAAAATTAAGCGTCATAGGACGACCCAAGTACTCTTTACCACCATCTAAGTAGGCATTTTGCGTTTCATCTTTCTCAACCGTTAAGGTAAAAATATTCTCAATTTGCTGATAGGTATAGGCAAAAGCAGTGTTCGGTTCAATCACTAAACGTGTAAGGTTATCTTCTTTAAACGTTTCAATACTGCTCACCACAGTACCAAAATCAAGTACATCTAATTCATACAATAAATCATCTAAAATATCGGTATGATGAAACTCGGCAATGATTTTTCCACCGCTTTCATGAACCTCTACAGCTGCCTGAGTATCTTGTAGATAAACAAGTACTTTCGCTTCACCTTTTTCTCCACGTCGAAAGTCAATTGCTTGAATACCGTTAATATAATTAGACGTGTAAGCAGGCTTATCTTCGCTGGTTGCTAAAATTTGCTCTGTGAGTGGGTTATCAGAAATTCTAATAGAAACTAAATTATTGTTTACTTCAGTCTCATAAATTTTTAATCGGTCCAAGTTAATGGTCACTTTTAAACCCGCACTGGTCATCATACTCGTGATGTTACTGATACCAGCTTGGTTGATAGCGATATTCGTCAACCCTTCATCTAATTCTACCCCATCAAATAGTAGCTCTATTCTTGCAGGGCTATTAAAAACTTGTACTGCTGGTTGCTGCTGCAACTCTTCATCAAAAACTAGCTGTAATTCGGTTTCACCTTTAAGCAATGGATTATATCGAACGTCATAGAGTAAAGGGGCTGCACTTACGGCTTTTGTCATTAGTAGTAAAAAAACAAACAATAAAGCAGATAAAATACGATGATGCGAACACTCACCTTTGTGCATATAGGGTATACCTTTTTTCTTATTAATTTGCGCCATTGGTTGCCGCCTCTAACATTTCTAATTTGGTCAAACGTTCTTTCCAACAACCTGACCCATCAGGGATTAATTCTACTAATTCAATATAGTCACTATTAACACTGCTTACTTTTCCGTCATAGGTGCCTAAATAGCTTCCTATTGTTACTCGGTGCAAGGTGTCATCAGCAGCTGTAATGAGCGCCCATGTTTTGCCGTTCGATCCTATTGTGCCCCTCATTGCTAAATTATCTAATGGGTACTTCTCCAGTGGCTGACGAACACGCTCTGGATCTGGGTGAAGACAGTTTTTAACTTGTGTTAGCTTGTTTTGAATAATTTCTGGTTCTGGTGCTACAAAAGGGCTACGTAAGTCTTTGGCGTTATACTCAAAGTGCTCAAACTTAACTAGCTCAGGTATTTTTTCAATACGTGCCGTGGTATTTGCCTTAACCTGATCAATAAATTCTTTTTGCTCCGATGTATCCTCGTTACAGCCACTGAGCAAAAACATCGCAGTGGTTAAAAAGAGAAGCTGCTTCATCATCTCACCCCCTCTTCATAACGGTAAGTTTTTGCTACTACACTGAATGTTAGCTGCTTTTCGCCAGATGATAAAATAGAAAAGTCATGTAAACTGACAATTCTTGGTAGTTGAGCCACTTTCCCTACAAATTCGCCAAACTCATGATAAGTACCTACCACTTCAATTTTAATTGGCAACTCGGTATAAAACTCTTTTTCAACTTCTGGCAACCAACCAATTTTTAAAAATGTTAACCCGCTGGTTGTACCCACATAAGAAAGGTCGTCCAATAATCCGGGCGTCTCATTTGAAGTAGGTAGGCGTTTTAATAATTGAGAGAATTTATCTTCCATCTCAACCATTTGCTCACGATAAATATCAAGCTTACTGGCAACTGCATATTTAGTTCGGTAGGTTGTGCGTAACTCAATTTCCTTAGCAACGGCATTGTGGTAGCTGTCTATTTCATCCGACACTAATAAGCTGTAGCTAAAAAACAACACCAAACAAGCTACAAAAGTTCCGCATATTGCTTTTACAATAACGGGCCACTCACCGATGTTATCGAGCTCGATTTCATTCCAATCGATTTCTGTAAACGATTTAAAATCAAGGTTCATTACGTACCTCACCTATTTTGCCAAATGGTTTTACGTAAAACTCCATATTAAAATCGCTGAGTAAACGTGAAGATTGATCGCCGGCAACAATACCTTGCATAGTCGGGCGCTCTAATAAGTAAGAGCTTTGTACCTGTCTGAGCATAGTAGATAAACGATTATTAGACTCACTTTTGCCTAACACATGAATTTGATTACCTTTGCGCTCCAGCTTGGTTAAATAAACCCCTGCAGGCACTATTTTTGCCACTTCATCCATTATTTGGGTGCCTAAATTACGACTACTTTGTAACTCTTCAATTAAACGCATACGTTGTTGTAAGTTTTCTTTTTTCTTGTCTAGATCACGTATGTCGCGAATTTTATTGTCGAGGGTTGTAATTTCTGAACTAAGATAATTATTTTTTAACGTCTGTCCTTCTTTTAGAGCACCATAAAACACACTCAGCATATACATACCAGCAAAACAGACGATAACCACAGCCATAAGAAGTGTTATAAATTTCTTTTTAGACTGCTCACGCTGTAGCTCACGCCAAGGTAATAAATTTATATGTGGCATGATGAAAAGCTCCTCAACGCCAGGCCAGTCGCAATTGCAAATTGAGTGCGGTGGCGCTGTATTATATTACGATCAACTCTAGGGGATATTTCCATCTTATCAAATGGTTCAACAACAACTGTGTGTATTCCTAATTCTTCAATCAGCAATCTATCAATGCCTTTAATCATCGCTGAGCCGCCCGTCAATACAATATAGTCCAATTGTTCTTTACCTGTGGTGGTTAAAAACATTTGAACAGCACGACGAACCTGCTGGAGTAACGATGTTTGAAAAGGAGCTAACACTTCAAATGTATAGTTTGGAGGTAAATCACCGGTTGTTTTGCCAATTTCAGCTTCATCAAAGCCTTTGTTGTAGTAAGCAACGATACTATTTGTGTATTGGTCGCCACCAAATACTTGGTCACGGGTATAAATTGTCTCACCAGATTGCACTACACTCATCAAGGTGAGTACAGCACCAATATCAACCACTGCAACCGTTTTGTCATATGCATCTGATGGTAACTGTTGGTAGTAAACATCCATAGCGCGACTTAGCGCATAGCTTTCAACGTCCACTACTTTTGCGGTTAAATTTGCAGCACTTAACGCACCGACTCTGGCTTCAACGCTTTCGGTTCTAGCGGCAGAGAGCAGTACATTTATTTTGCTCGGGTCAGCACTATTTGTAGAGAGCTTTTCAAAATCAAGACTCACTTCATCTAGTGGGTAAGGAATTAAGCTGTCGGCTTCAATTTCAATCTGCGACTCTAATTCAGCGTCGCTTAAGGAAACATCCATGAAAATAACTTTGGTAATCACGGTTTGCCCAGAGACGGCAACAGACGCGAATTTTAGCGACTTTGGTAGCTTTCGTTTTAACTTGATTATCACATTACCAATTGCTTCAATATCTTGAATATTACGCTCGCTCATAGCGCCTTTTGGCATAGGTTCAATTGCAAGTGCTTCTAGTCGAAGTCCAGTTTCTGTTTCACTTAAAAGTACGGCCTTGATAGAGTGCGATCCAATATCAATACCTACCATCATTGGTGATGGTTTTTTTATTAGTTGACTTAGCATGTTTGCAACTTTGCCTTTGTTTTAATAATAAACAAGTTATAATTTATATCTTAAAAAATATTATTCAATTTTTAATCAATATATACTAGCAGTCTCAACCTGTAATTGGGAGTCCGTTTAGGGAAATATCAGTGATTTTATTAAAAAGAACTTTACAATTTTTGATCATTTGTGCATTACTTGCACTAATTACATTGCTCAGCCTTTATTACTATGTTAAATCCGATATTCCCAGCGTGCAAGTTTTAAAAAACGTGCAATTACAAACGCCTATGCAAGTATTTACTAAAGATGGGCTTTTAATCAACCAATTTGGTGAAAAAAGACGGATCCCTGTAACTATAGACCAAATTCCCCAGCCTTTATTGCAGGCTTTTTTGGCAACTGAAGATAACCGCTTTTACGATCATATCGGTATTGATCCAATTGGTATTGTGCGCTCAGCGCTAGTACTTATTTCTACTGGTGAGAAAAAGCAAGGTGCCAGTACTATTACCATGCAATTAGCTCGTAACTTCTTTTTAACACGAGAAAAAGCCTACATTCGTAAAGTAAAAGAAATATTTATTGCCATTCATATCGAAAATCTCCTCTCAAAAGATGAAATATTTGAGCTTTACCTAAATAAAATAGAATTAGGAAATCGTGCCTTTGGTATTGGTGCTGCGGCGCAAGTTTATTATGGTAAAGAACTAAAAGAGTTAACTCTTGCGCAAATGGCAATGATTGCTGGTTTACCAAAAGCCCCCTCGGCACTTAATCCTATTCGTAATCCAGAACGTGCTAAAGCAAGAAGAAATGTGGTGTTAGGAAGAATGCTTGAAGAGAAGTATATTTCAAGAGCGCAGTATAACGAAGCCACTAACCAACCAATTACCGCGTATTTTCATGGAGCTGAAATTGACTTATACGCGCCGTACATTTCAGAAATGGTACGAGCAGAAATGGTGTCACGCTACGGTATAGATAAAGCCTATAACTCAGGGTTTAAAGTGTACACTTCTGTTGAATCAGATGTTCAAAAAGCAGCACAAACAGCTCTAGTTAATAACCTACATGCCTACGATATGCGCCATGGTTTTAGAGGCCCTGAAGCCATATTGTGGGATCCGCAAACAGAGCCACCATTAACGCGGTCGAAATTATTAAATACTTTAAAAGCTGTTAATGAATTTGGCCCTTTAAAAACGGCTGCGGTGTTAAGCGTGAGCGATAAAAGCGCTGAAGTTATACTTAAAAGCGGCGAGCGCACAACCCTTACTTGGGATAACCTAAAATGGGCACGTAAGTTTATTACACGCTATCGCCAAAGCTTTGCACCTGAAACAGCAAGCGATATACTAACGCCAGGCATGCAAATATGGCTGCGCAAAAATGACGATAATAGCTATATTTTAAGTCAAATACCTGAAGCGGCGAGCGCCATTGTTTCTTTAGACCCACAAGACGGGCGCATAAAAGCCATTGTTGGTGGATATAGTTTTGAACAAAGCCAATACAACCGAGCTGTACAAGCTAAACGCCAAGTAGGCTCAAATATTAAGCCGTTTATATATTCAGCTGCGCTTGAAAAAGGCTACACACTAGCGTCAATTTTAAATGATGCTCCTATAAATCAATGGGATAAGAGCCAAGGCGTTGCATGGCGACCAAAAAACAGTCCTGCCATTTATAATGGCCCAATTCGCATTCGTCGTGCTTTAGCCCAATCTAAGAATGTAATTTCCGTACGTTTATTAAGGGGCGTTGGACTGCAAAGAACAGCCGATCATTTATTAAAATTTGGTTTTGACGATAAAGATATAAATCGTAGTGAGTCACTGGCATTAGGCAGTGCATCCATTACGCCGCTTGAATTAGCTCGTGGGATGAGTGCTTTTGCTAATGGCGGTCACCTAATTGAGCCGTACTTTATTTCACAAATCCAAGATGCAATGGGTAATACGTTATTTAAAACCAATCCCACCATTATTTGTGATGATGAAACGACAACACCTAGCTCGCTAATGCTAGGTGAGCAAGTAGCACCAAATTGTGCGCCGCAGATCATCTCTAAACAAAATGCATTTTTAATTGCCAGCGCAATGAATAGTGCTATTTGGGGTGGCGGTAGCTGGTCACATAAAACCGGTTGGAGTGGAACAGGCTGGCGTGCACAAGCGCTAAAACGTCGCGATCTTTCTGGTAAAACAGGCACGACTAATGATTCTGTAGATACTTGGTTTAGTGGCTTTAACCGCGATGTGATGACATCAGTTTGGGTTGGCTTTGATAACCCAGGTAATACACTGGGACGCTCAACCTACAATAACAACTTAGGAAGTGGTCAAATATCAGGTGCTGAGTCAGGCGCAAAAACAGCTCAGCCTGCATGGGTTGATTTTATGCGCGCCGCACTGGATGGTAAACCTGCTGCGCCCATCGAACCACCTGAAGGCTTAGTTTCTATTCGTATTGATTTAGAAACAGGATTATTAAGTCCTAAAAACGATTACACCAGCCGTTTTGAATACTTTGAAAAAGGCACCGCTCCTACCAAGTATGTGTTATCACAACCAAATGATATATTTGAAGAAAACACTAAAACTGAAGAAGAGCTATTTTAAATATAGTGAACAGTGAAAAGGCCGCAAATTAGCGGCCTTTTTGATGGTCTAACTAATATTTTGTACCAACCAGTATAAGTCAGAGTGAACGCCAGCAGCAGTCACTTCTTTACCCGCACCGGGGCCTTGTATCACTAATGCGTTTTGGTTATACCACTGAGTATTAATCACAAAAATATTATCGCCAGGGGTCAAATTCGCAACCGCTTCGCTTTTTGGTACATAGGTAATCCCTACCTTAGCGTTTAGCGTGTTGTTTTCAAACTCTAATAACCCGGTGTAGCACAGTACAGCATTTTGTTGCTGAGCCGCTTGCGCATGCTGCTCAATAAATGCATCTAAACGAGCCTTATTATCAATAAAGTCATTCCAGCTGCCTGCACTTAACTCATCGGGCATCAAAGCAGATAAAGAAATGTCATCAAGTTCCAATTCAATACCTAATTCACGCGCTAAAATAAGCAACTTACGTTGCATATCTCGTCCAGATAAGTCTTCTCGAGGATCAGGCTCTGTGAACCCCAAAGCTTGCGCTTCTAGAACTAAATCTGAAAATGCTTTACTGCCATCATACATACTGCATAACCATGACAGCGTGCCTGAAAACACGCCTTCTATTCGCGTTATTTTATCGCCACTATTTTGTAAATCAGCCAAGGCAAAATTAATCGGTAGTCCGGCCCCTACACTTGCATTATAACGCCAATGTAAGCCACGTTGAGCAAGGCTTTCACGTAGTGTTTGATACCACGAAAGCGATGCGGTTCCCGCGTATTTATTAGCACTAATTAGATGGCAGTTTAATTCAACTAACTTACTATAAAGCTGACTAAAATGTTCACTGGCGGTAATGTCGATCACTATTTTATGTTCATACTCAAGAGTATCTATGTATGACAATAAATCGGCTTGTTTATAGGAGCTTGCATGGTTTTCCCATTGAAGTTGCCAGCTTTCACAGTCTAATCCATTAGCATTCACCAGCATCTGCTCTGAGCGTAAAAGCGCTACTAACTTGACGTTAAAATCGGTTGATAAGCGTGCTAGTTGAGCAGGTAATTGGCGCATAAACTCAGCACCTACATTACCAAGTCCTGCAATAATTAAAGCTATTTCTTGTGCTTTATTAATGAGCTTGTCATGTAACAGGCTCAGCACATCACTTTCAAGTACTTGATCGGTCAATAGTAACGTATATCCCTCACCGTAATGGGTAAACCGAGGCTGGATAGATTGTGTTTGTAATAAGGCTTCACTTTGCTTACCAAGCGGCGCTACCTCTTGATCAGGTGCAATAATCGCCACCCCATTTAAGTTTGACTCACTAATATTGGCGCGGCCAGCAAAATAATTAGCCACCTGATGTGTCGCTGACGCAGGGACTAGTAAGTAGATTTCGCCTTCGTGTTCAAAGTGATGCAAACTATGCTGAATAAGTTGGCTAACATGTGCTACTTCGCCTTCACTCAGATCATCAACAATGAGTAAATCCACATTATTTACTGTGGTTAAAAAGCGTTTTTGTTTACTCATTCCTAGTTTAACTATTTCGGTATGACTGCCTTGAGGATCGTAACTACTGCGAACAACTAATTCTATATCGGTATCTTTTAATGGCGATAATGTTTTAGCGTGTAATACTGGATTACCTAGCCTCGCTAATAAATTCGCTTGATCACGGCACACTCGCGCATACTTAACCGCATTAGCAACCTTACGCGGATCAGTACTAAAAACACCTTGAGTGTCAGTCCAAATAGAGACTTTTTTAGCATTGCAATACCGCGCTAATAAAGTGGCACTGTAATCACTGCCATTTCGCCCTAAGGTCACTGTTTCACCATGTAAATCAGCCGCAATAAACCCCGTAACTACATTAATTTTACTCGTCTCTATGGCTTTTAAGCACTGCTGCTGATTATTAGCATGCTGCAGCTGCCCGGCATCTAACGTAAATAACTGCCTAGCGTCATGGGCACAAGCGCTAACGTTAAGCTGTTCTAAGTAAGCGCTTAGTAACCTTGCAGACCACAATTCACCATGTGCTAATAACGCAGCTTCAGCTAATGTTCCTTGCTTAGCCTGCTTGGTAATAATACTGAGCTCAGTTTCAAGTAAATCAAGCGCATGGTGCTTAGCGTTAGCTATTAATAATTGCTCAATCAGAGCTATTTGATGGTTACTCAATAGCAATACAATATCAGCAATAGCTTGAGTGTCTTGCTGTTGATAGCTTTGCCACAGTTTAACTAAGGTATCGGTGGTTTTACCGGCAGCCGATACCACCACACAATCCCCAGCTTGAGCATGAGTTAAAATAATATTTGCGACACTTTTAAAGCGATCCGCTGAGCTTAAACTCGAACCACCAAATTTATGAACCTGATTTACCATATTAATACCGACTCGCATTTATGTTTTGTATTTTGAAGATTGGTATGCACTACCATAACGCCGGATGCGCCGCGTTTAACTTTGCTGAACCAAATGATTCACTAGCACCACTTTTTGCCGATAGGCCGAGATTGGCTTGCCCTGGGCGCACCAAATTAAATACCCTGTCTAAGTCAGCGAGTAAATCATTTACATCTTCAATACCCACCGAGATACGAATAAGCGTGTCGCCTACTCCGGCTTCTGCACGCGCGGTTGCGTCCATACCGGCGTGGGTCATAGTCGCAGGGTGACAAATCAAACTTTCTACTCCACCTAATGATTCCGCTAAGCTAAATTCATTTAAACGCGTTAAAAACGCTGCAGCATCGTTTATATCGCCTTTTATATCAAAGCTAACCATAGCACCAAAGCCAAGCTGCTGCGCCTTAGCTAGCGCATGTTGAGGGTGTGATTCAAGACCTGGGTAGTAAACTTGGGCAACAAACTGGGAGCGTTCTAAATACTGTGCAATGGCGAGTGCATTTTCTTGGTGTTGCCTTAAACGCACGTTTAAAGTACGTAAGCCTCTGAGAGTTAAATAGCTATCAAATGGCGCGCCGGTGATGCCAATGTTATTTGCCCACCACGCTAACTCTTCACCTAACTCAGCAGTCGCTGCGATAACCGCGCCACCAACAACGTCTGAATGGCCATTGATATATTTTGTGGTTGAGTGCACCACAATATCAGCGCCAAACTTAATCGGGTTTTGTAATGCTGGCGATAAAAATGTGTTGTCGGCGGCAACCAGTGCACCACACTGTTTAGCTGTATCAGTTACCGCTTTAATATCTGTTAAGCGTAAAATAGGATTGCTAGGTGTTTCAATCCAAATCAGCTTAGGTTTAATAGCAAGGATGCGTGTCAGACTGTCGCTTTTGGTAAAATCGACCACTTCTAGTTTTAATAAGCCGCGCTTTTCTAGCGAAGTAAATAAGCGATAGCTGCCCCCATAACAGTCATGAGGGATCACTAACGTATCGTCACTATTAAGTAATTGTGTTGTTAGGTGAACGGCTGCCATGCCTGTTGCGGTAATAATGCCTTTAGCGCCACCTTCAAGCTCCGTGAGCGCCTCAGCCAAAATGTCACGATTGGGGTTACCACTGCGGCCATAATCATATTGGCGCTTTGTATCAAAGTCAGCAAATGAGTAAGTTGTTGATAAATAAAGCGGTGGAACAACCGCACCATGCTGTTTGTCGGCTTCTATTCCACTACGAACAGCAATTGTTGCCTTATTTTTTTCACTCATTTTCGCTACCTTTACTAATTTGGATGTTTAGACGTCTAAAAGGTAGCGCATGCAATTTAAGATGTCAAAACATTTAAATGTCTAGATAGCTAAATAACTAGTATTTGACTATCTTTTTTAAACCGATAGAATTTCACGCATATTTACACGCTTTGATGCTGTGTGAGCAATTTATAATCTGAGGCAACGATACATCTTATGGCTAAATGGAATGGTGAATATATTCACCCATACGCAGAACACGGGAAAAAATCCGAACAAGTAAAGAAGATCACCGTTTCGATCCCGCTAAATGTATTAAAAGTATTAACTGATGAACGTACTCGTCGTCAAATAAACAACTTACGTCATGCAACAAATAGCGAGCTTTTATGCGAAGCGTTTTTGCATGCGTTTACCGGGCAACCGCTGCCTAATGATGATGATTTGCGTAAAGATAACGCAGAAAAAGTACCTGAAGAAGTGAAGAAAATAATGCAAGAAATGGGACTAGAAGTGCCTATTTTAAATGAAGACTAGAAGGGTCTTTATACAAAAAAACCTCAGCAAATGCTGAGGTTTTTTTTTGCGCTAATTTACACTTAACAATTACGCCATGTAGTTTTCTGGCATATCAATTTGTGCAACGCCAGAGTCTACCGCCGCCTGCGCAACCGCTTTAGCTATACGTGGTAACAAACGTGGATCCATTGGTTTTGGTATAATATATTTAGCACCAAACTCTAATTTGTCGATGCCTGCGGCAGTAAGCACTTCAGCCGGTACGGGCTCTTTAGCAATACTGCGGATTGCTTCTACAGCAGCAATTTTCATCTCGTCGTTTATTTCACTGGCACGTACATCTAACGCACCACGGAAAATAAACGGAAAACACAATACGTTATTAACTTGATTCGGATAATCAGAGCGACCTGTAGCCATAATTAAATCGTTACGTGCAGCTTGTGCTAATTGCGGATCGATTTCAGGATCGGGGTTTGAACAAGCAAATACCACGGGTCTATCAGCCATTAATTTTAAATCTTCAGAGGTTAATAAATTAGGGCCCGATACACCCACAAACACATCGGCATCTTCAATTACATCTTGTAAAGTACGTTTATCGGTATTGTTTGCAAATAATTGCTTATATTCATTCAAGTCATCACGACGCGTATGAATAACTCCTTTGCGATCTAACATATAAATATGTTCACGCAACGCGCCACATTTAATTAAAAGCTCCATACAGGCAACAGCTGCAGCGCCGGCACCTAAACATACAATAATTGCATCTTCAATTGCTTTGCCCTGTACTTCCAGCGCGTTTAGCATACCCGCAGCCGTTACAATAGCCGTACCATGCTGATCATCATGAAAAACAGGAATGCTACAACGCTCTATAAGCGCTTTTTCTATTTCAAAACACTCGGGCGCTTTAATATCTTCTAAATTAATTCCACCAAAGGTGTCGGCAATATTAGCCACTGTGTTAATAAAGTCTTCGGTAGTACGGTGCTTAACTTCAATATCTATAGAGTCTAACCCTGCAAAACGCTTAAATAGTAGCGCTTTACCTTCCATAACGGGTTTTGAAGCCAGTGGACCTAAATTACCCAAGCCTAAAATTGCGGTGCCGTTAGTAATAACCGCAACCATATTTCCTTTACCAGTATATTTGTAGGCATTTGCTGGATCAGCGGCAATTTCACGAACAGGTTCTGCGACACCGGGGCTGTATGCGAGCGCGAGGTCTTTAACCGTCTCAGCGGGCTTGGTCAGCTCAATACTGATTTTACCTGGAACGGGATGGGCATGGTAATGTAGTGCTTGTTCACGAAAATCTGACATAACGCGATTATATCCTGCAATTTAAGTTAAAGTGAGAGGTAGTTTTAATCTACGATACCTTTATTATTTTTAAATTCCAAGCAATATCAGGTCTATCCTGTTATATGCTAGAACTGTTAATTTTAAGTGATTTATCAGCAACTTCCCTAGATTATCCTGACATTTTTAAAATATAAATTCGTCATAAAAATGAAAAACACAGGTACTTTTTGCCCTTGTTCTATTTTTATAAAGCGTATTTTTTAGTCTTAAATTAAAATAGTGAAATACCGAATTTTATTTAACTTTAAACACAAATAACCTCACGTTACCTGCATTTGAGTACCATCTTTAAAGTTTAACAAATAAAAATATAGAGAATATTGGCTGTTTTGTCTGCAAATGTTTATGCATACTCAGAATAAGAACAGGAAATAGTTATGCAAAAAAAATAAATACAAAATTGCTAAGAAAGCAGGTAGGAAAGAAAATTTTGGCCACAAAAAAGCACCCTAAGGTGCTTTTTTTACATAGAAACAAAAAATTATTTTTTGCTGCTAAGTGCACCGAAGCGCTTGTTGAAGCGATCAACACGGCCGCCAGTGTCTAAAATCTTTTGCTTACCAGTGTAAAACGGGTGACACGCAGAACATACGTCTAAGTGAATGTCTTTACACAGAGTAGAACGAGTTTCGAATTTGTTTCCGCATGAACAAGTTGCAGAAATTACTTCGTACTTAGGGTGAATACCTTCTTTCATAGGAACCTCTAGTTAAGGCCGCATCGCTCTCCAAACCCGAAGTCTGGCACCATACGTCGTTAAAACAAATTTATTGTTCGCGAATTTTATCCAACAACACACACACACACAAGCTTTAATTACCCTTTTTGCTAAAAAGTCGGCAAACACCTATTCATTACTGATTTGTCGGTAGGCTTTTAATGCTATTTTTAGTACATTAAACCATTACGTTAATTGGTTGAGTTGTTATGCGTTTTGCTGAAGTTGCAATAAAAGTCCCCTTGCCTCGCACCTTTGATTATAAAGTGGATGAGCAATTAGTACCGCTGACTCAATTACAGCCTGGTATGCGCGTGTTAGTCCCTTTTGGCAATCAACGTAAAGTAGCGGTTATTCTTAGCTTAAAAGCGGAAACAGCAGTCCCCGAAGGCAAAATAAAATCTATTATTGAAGTTATTGACGACTCACCGGTGTTATCTGCGCAGCATTTAGAGCTACTGAAATTTACAGCGCGTTATTATTGCTATCCACTCGGTGAAACTATTCATATTGCATTGCCCAGTGCACTGCGCCAAGGTGAGTGCCCTGATAAAACCAGTATAAACATGGTGACATTAAGCGAAAAGGGGGCACTTTTACCGTCTTTAAAAGCTAAAACACAGCTTAATTTGCTTAAGCAATTATCAGCATCCGGTAAATCATCATTAACCGAACTCAAAGCCCTCGGGTTTAATAAAAAAACCATTGATACCCTTTTAGATAAAGAGCTAATAATTCAAACCATTGAGCACGACAATCAATGGCAATATACCTCGCCAACGGTTGGCAGCAAACCCCGTTTGAATAAAGAGCAAGCCATTGCCTGCACTGCAATTAATCAAAGTACGGGGTTTAATAGCTTTTTGCTAGAAGGTGTCACTGGCAGCGGAAAAACCGAAGTTTACCTGCAATGCCTAGAAGAAGTATTAAAACGTGGCGAACAGGCGTTAGTGCTCGTTCCTGAAATAGGGCTAACGCCTCAAACGGTCAATCGTTTTAGACGTCGCTTTCCTGACACCCCTATTATGTTATGGCACTCGGCATTAACCGATAACGAACGTCTACAAACATGGCGTTTTTGCGAAAAAGGCAGTTGTGCCATTGTTATAGGCACCCGTTCGAGTATTTTTCTGCCATTTTTAAAGCTCGGGATGATTGTTGTTGATGAGGAGCATGATGCCTCATTTAAACAACAAGACACTTTACGCTATCATGCCCGTGATTTAGCTGCGTATCGTGCCTATCAGCATCAAATTCCACTTATTTTGGGTAGCGCTACGCCAGCACTAGAAACACTGCATAAAGCTATTAATAACAAATACCAGTTGCTTACATTAAGTGAGCGCGCACAAACCGCCACCGATAATCAGTTTAAGCTGCTCGACATGAAAGGTCAGCCTGATAGAGCCGGTATTGCACATGCCAGTCTTGCAATAATGCGCCAGCACCTGAATAGGGGAAAGCAGGTGATGGTATTTTTAAATCGCCGTGGGTTTTCTCCTACCTTGATTTGTCATGAATGTGGTTGGTTGAGTGAATGTAACCGCTGCAGCACCAGTGCGACTTTTCATAAGGCAATAGGCCAAATGATTTGCCACCATTGTGGCGATCAATATCATGTACCACATCAATGTCCTGACTGTGGTAGTACGCAAATATTTCCTAACGGCAAAGGCACCGAGCAAATAGAAGAGTTTTTGAGTAGTGAATTTGCAGACACCCCGATCAGCCGTATCGACCGTGATTCAACTCGGCGTAAAGGTAGCCTTGAAAAAGCACTGGATGAAATAAACCAAGGCGGCGCACGTATTTTAGTTGGTACGCAAATGCTGGCAAAAGGTCACCATTTTGCTGATGTTAGCTTAGTACTTATTTTAGATGTCGATAGTGGTTTGTATTCGTGTGACTTTAGGGCTACTGAGCATTTAGCACAATTAGTAACACAAGTTGCAGGACGCGCGGGACGTTCTGGCGAACCCGGTGAAGTATTATTACAAACGCACTTTCCTGAGCACCCGTTATTACAAGACTTAGTTAATAATGGCTATCAAGATTTTGCCCGCTTTGCACTCACTGAGCGAAGTGATGCACAGTTGCCACCTATTACGAGTATGGCAATTGTTCGCGCACAAGGGCATAACATAAAGCAAGTCATCGACTTTCTAACGGATTTGGTTCCTGTCAATGGGGTATCTGGTATACAATTGCTCGGACCGATCCCCGCGCCTTTAGAAAAAATTGCGGGAATGTATCGTTTTCAATTACATATTCAAGCGCAAGATCGACGCATACTACATCAGTATCTCGCGCAAATGGTTGATTATCTCAGCACTAGCAAACTTGCACAAAAAGTTCGCTGGAGTTTAGACGTAGACCCTACAGACATGATTTAGGTAAGGCCACATATAACACCATGGCACAGCACGATTATATTAATAAAAAACCAAAAAATAGAAAAAACACTAAACAAGAGCCGGCTAAAAAACCCTTCCCGTTTTTGTTAATCATTATTGCCTTGTTACTAATCGGTGGTTTTGCATACGGACTCTGGTTTGTTAAAAACAATGCAGATCCAGAGCTTGTTGAAAAGCAAGCAAATCCAACACCCGAAAAACAAGTAGAAATAGCTAAACCGCGGCCACCTAAATTTATTAAAGAAATTAAAGAGCATGAGATTCAGGTTGAAGTAAAAGAACTTGAACAAAAAGGCCCTTATGTCATGCAATGTGGTTCATTTAGAACCCATCAGCAAGCTGAAACCTTAAAAGCTAAAATAGCGTTTGCAGGATTAATTTCAGAAATCAAAAAAACCACAGGCAGCAATGGTATTTGGTACAAAGTGCGTTTAGGGCCTTATGAAACCAAGCGTCATGCAGAAAGTGACAAGAACAAACTTAAACGAATTAATATTGTCGGCTGCGGAATTTGGGGCTGGACTTGAATTTAAACCATTCACCCATATAACCTCTTCATAATCGTTTTTTACGCGCTGTTCCTTGCAGCGCGATGATGAGGAATAACATGACTACAATCGTAAGTGTACGCCGTGATGACAAAGTTGTTATTGGTGGTGACGGCCAAGTATCTCTTGGTAACACAGTAATGAAGGGCAATGCCCGAAAAGTTCGACGCCTTTATAATGGCAAAGTTATCGCTGGGTTTGCTGGCGGCACTGCTGATGCCTTTACTCTTTTCGAACGTTTTGAAAGCAAACTAGAAATGCACCAAGGTAACCTCACTAAAGCTGCTGTAGAAATGGCTAAAGATTGGCGTAGCGATCGTGCCCTGCGTAAACTTGAAGCTTTACTTGCTGTTGCTGATGAAACAGCTTCGCTAATTATCACCGGCAACGGTGACGTGGTGCAACCAGAAAACGACCTAATCGCAATTGGCAGCGGCGGTAACTTTGCGCAATCAGCTGCAACCGCCTTATTAGAAAATACCGACTTAAGTGCTCGTGAAATTGTAGAGAAAAGTCTAACAATTGCTGGCAACATCTGTGTATTTACGAATAACTTCCAAACTATCGAAGAATTGTAATAGGAACTCGCTATGTCTGATATGACCCCAAGAGAAATTGTTCATGAGCTAGACCAACATATTATTGGCCAAGCTAAAGCGAAAAAAGCGGTTGCTATTGCCCTTCGTAATCGCTGGCGCCGTATGCAGTTAAACGAAGACTTACGCGCAGAAGTAACGCCAAAAAATATCTTAATGATTGGCCCTACGGGTGTAGGTAAAACTGAGATTGCTCGTCGTTTAGCAAAGCTTGCCAACGCACCTTTTATTAAAGTTGAAGCCACTAAATTTACAGAAGTAGGTTATGTCGGTAAAGAAGTTGAAACTATCATCCGTGATTTAGTTGATGTTTCAATTAAAATGACACGAGAGCAACAAACTAAAAAGTTCAAACATCGCGCTGAAGAAGCGGCTGAAGAACGTATATTAGATGTATTACTGCCTCCAGCGAAAGATCAATACGGTGAAGTTCAGCGCGATGAAAATTCATCGACACGCCAATCGTTTCGTAAAAAGTTACGCGAAGGCCAATTAGATGACAAAGAAATTGATATTGATTTAGCCCAAGCTCAACCTAATATTGAAATTATGGCTCCTCCTGGTATGGAAGAAATGACCAACCAGTTACAGGGAATGTTTCAAAACATGGGTGGTGATAAACGCACTAAGCGTAAGCTTAAAATTAAAGAAGCGTTTAAGTTACTTACTGAAGAAGAAGCCGGTAAACTGGTTAATCCTGAAGAATTAAAAGAACAGGCCATTTTTGCAGTAGAGCAAAACGGCATTGTGTTTATTGATGAAATAGACAAAATTTGTAAACGTGGTGAAGCCTCTGGCCCAGATGTAAGTCGTGAAGGTGTACAACGTGATTTACTTCCGCTTATTGAAGGCTCTACCGTTAATACTAAGCACGGCATGGTAAAAACTGACCACATGTTGTTTATTGCCTCAGGCGCATTCCAAATGTCTAAACCATCAGACATGATCCCTGAGTTACAAGGCCGTTTACCTATTCGTGTTGAACTTGAAGCACTCACAGCCGATGACTTTAAACGTATATTAACTGAGCCACACGCGTCACTTACTGAGCAACAACGCGAGCTACTCAAAACAGAGCAAGTCGCTATTGAGTTTAGCGACGATGCAATTGAGCGTATTGCTAAGGCAGCATGGCAAGTAAACGAAAAAACCGAAAATATCGGTGCGCGTCGCCTTCATACAGTTATGGAAAGGCTAATGGAAGAGATTTCATATGACGCTTCTGAAAAAGCGGGTTCAAGCCTTGTTATCGATGCCGCCTACGTTGAAAAACACTTAGGTGCGCTAGTTGAAGATGAAGACTTAAGTCGTTTTATTCTTTAATTGAAAACACAAACAGTTATACTAAAAGCCTCCAATATGGAGGCTTTTTTGTAAGCGAGATGACGATGAAACAAGTTACAAAAGTGCACTATCATAGTGTGAGTAAAAATTTAGATGTTTATTTTGATGATCACTCTGAAGTTATATTTAGCGCTGAGTTTTTACGGGTACACTCTCCCTCAGCAGAGGTTCAAGGCCATGGATCTGAGCCTATGAAGTTAGTACTAAATAAACAAGCAGTGGGCATTAAAACCATTACGCCGGTAGGGCATTACGCGTTACGTTTAGAGTTTGACGATGGCCATAACAGCGGGCTGTTCAGCTGGCAATATTTTGCTAAATTACAAGCTGAACAAATAAGCTTATGGGATACGTATTTAGAGCGTGTTAAACAACATGAAAACAACAAAGACAGCGTACCCATAAAGTTTGTCCCCTAGTATTTAACCTGAACTCCGGATAAT
>NZ_PNCV01000052.1:0-14051 GCF_005886925.1 Pseudoalteromonas sp. S3260 | reverse complement strand
TATTATCCAGAGTTCAGGTTATCTAGCTTCTTACGATTTATTTCCCTCGAACAGGCTACATTATGGTTCTTCAATGGCTTAATTCCAAAGCTCATCCGCACGCATTAAAGCGTCTTTAAGTTTTTGTGTAAATGTGATGGATTTTATTGGCATTAAGATACTTATCTATACTGATAGTATCATTTAGTATTTTAATTATAGCCAATTCGCCCTAATTAAATTTGATGTCACAAATGCGACCTTAAGTTTCTCTCTTGGCTTTTGGCTCACACTCGATATTCATATATGCTTCCAGGTTATAAGTCTAATTCAAATTTGAGTATTTTGATTAACTGTAAGCTATCCGTCGTTTTTTTAAGAGGTGCACAAAAAAGCAATCAAAATGATTTCATCATATTGATTGCTCCTTTTTTCTATTTCGGCTAATGTACCGTGATTAAAACTTGGTTTTATTAGACTATGAAGCTAGAAAATTTGACCCATTCACAACGCGAGCGCCTTGCTTTTATTGACTTTAGCCTTGAGTTTTTTGGTCAAATAGCAAGAGCCGACCTTATCCAAAAATTTAAAACTGGTTTAGCGTCGTGTACGCGCGACTTAGCGCTATATAAAGAATTAGCACCAGGCAATGCGGTGCTGATGCACGAGAATAAGCGCTATATTCGCTCAGAGGGCTTCAGAGCCGTTTTTAATCATAACCCTGAATTTGTGCTTAATACATTAGCAAAAGGCTTTGGTGATGGCTTCTCGGTGCCACAAGAACGCTCTGAGGTATGTTTTGATGCAATTCGATTAGTTCACCCTAAGCCGAACGTTGTTTCGGCTATCGTAAGAGCAATCTATACACACTCTGCAATTAAGTGCCAGTATGAGTCGCTAACCAGTGGCACAACTCAACGAGAGCTAGTACCTCATGCCATTGTTAATAATGGGCACCGCTGGCATGTGCGCGCTTACGATCGAAAAAGCGGTGAGTTTAGAGACTTTGTCTGCACACGATTTGAGCGCGTCGAATTAATTACAGATGCACCAAAAAATAATGAATTAGCTGATAGAGACACAGCATGGAATACCTTATGTGAGTTGCAATTAGTACCACACCCAAAGCTCATTCATAGCAGAGCAATTGAAATGGATTATGGCATGATTGATGGTGTACTCACACTAAAAGTCAGAGCAGCATTAGCAGAGTATTTACTCCGACAGTGGAATGTTGATTGTACTAATGAGGCAACATTAACTAGTGGTGAGTACCAATTACATTTAAAAAATAAAAATAGCTTGGTTGATTTAATCGACTTTTCTATAGCGCCAAGTCAATAACACATTGCAATATACGGCTTAAAACCGTTGTCGCTCATGCACTTGAAAGCATTGACTGATACAAATCAGATTGAACAAATTAATAACAAGGACTTAAAATATATGACCACAACCAACCAAATCAATCAGGACGATATTAACAAAGCGGTGTGGAACGCCTGCGACACCTTCCGTGGTGTTATTAGTGCCGATACTTATAAAGACTTCATTCTGACCATGCTGTTCTTAAAGTATATTTCTGATGTTTATAAAGACGAATACAACAAACTGGTTGCTCAATATGGTGATAACCCTGAGCTGATCCACGCCATGATGTCTAAGCAGCGCTTTGTATTACCAGAAGGCGCGAGCTTTTGGGATTTATACGAAAAGCGCTACGAAGCAGGTAACGGCGAGCGTATTGATAAAGCGTTACATTCACTCGAAGAAGCTAACGGCAGTAAGCTTAAAAATGTATTCCAAGACATCAGCTTTAACACCGACCGCTTAGGCCAAGAAAAACAAAAGAACGATTTACTACGCCACTTACTAGAAGACTTTGGTAAAGACATTTTAAACCTAAGCACAGAGCGTGTAGGCAGTTTAGATATTATCGGTAACGCCTATGAATACCTTATTAAACATTTTGCCGCAGGCAGTGGCGCGACCGCTGGTGAATACTACACCCCGCCTGAGGTCTCAACCCTTTTAGCCACCGTTTTAGAGCCCGTTGAGGGCGACCAAATATGTGACCCATGTACGGGCAGTGGCTCACTGCTATTAAAATGTGGCGCTATGGTGCGTAAAAACTCAGGTTCAAAAAAATACGCCTTATTTGGGCAAGAAGCCATTGGCTCTACATGGGCACTTGCCAAAATGAATATGTTCCTCCACGGTGAAGATAACCACCGCATTGAATGGGGCGACACCATTCGTAACCCACTGCTACTTGATAAAGACGGCAACGGCTTACTGCACTTTGATGTAGTAACAGCGAACCCGCCGTTTAGCTTGGATAAATGGGGTCATGATGATGCCAGCAACGACCCGTATGGGCGCTTTAGACGGGGCATTCCACCAAAAACCAAAGGTGATTATGCGTTTATCAGCCACATGATTGAAACACTTAAACCTGCTAATTCTTCAGGGAAAGGTGGCCGTATGGCAGTCGTAGTGCCACATGGTGTGTTATTTCGTGCATCGAGCGAGGGTAAAATACGTAAGCAGCTGATTGAAGAAAACTTGCTAGACACCGTTATTGGCCTGCCAGAAAAGCTGTTTTTTGGTACAGGCATTCCCGCAGCGATTTTGATATTTAAAAAGCACAAAACAGACAAAAACGTATTGTTTATAGATGCCAGCCGTGAGTTTAAATCAGGCAAAAACCAAAACCAGTTAACTGACGAAAACATTCAAAAAATCATCGACACCTACAAGGCTCGTGAAAGTGTAGATAAATACGCATACCTTGCCAGTTTTGATGAAATTGCCGAAAACGACTTTAACCTCAACATCCCTCGTTATGTTGATACCTTTGAAGAAGAAGCTGAAATTGATTTAGTGGCAGTACGCACTGAGCGTGTACAGCTAAAAAATGAGCTGCAAACCCTTGAGTTCGAGATGGAAGGCTACTTGAAGGAGTTGGGTTATGGTGCCTAATGGATTTCAGCATATAAATGGGTTAGGTAATTTTCCTTCTGATTGGCAGGTAAAGTCTGCCGACTGCGTTACAACAAAAATCACTAAAGGTACTACTCCACCCAAAAGTGAGATTGTTCAGGACTCTAATATTCCCTTTTTAAGGGTAAATAATTTGAGTTTTAATGGCCGCCTAAATTCATCGTCCGAAATGCTTTTTGTTTCCAGTGATGCTCACGAAGGCTTTTTAGCTCGCTCAATAGCTTATCCCGACGATATTCTTATGAATATTGTAGGCCCTCCTTTGGGCAAAATATCAATGCTTGATAAACAATACGATTCGTACAACATGAATCAAGCAATAGTAATTTATAGAACTTCACCTGAGCACATTGATAAATATTACTTTTTAAAGTTTTTGACCAGTGAACTCGCACAACAATGGTTACAATCAAGATCAAAAAAAACATCTGGTCAGCAGAATCTGACTATTCAATTGTGTAAAGAGCTTCCTGTTCCAGTTCCCCCTCTCCCAGAACAACGTAAAATCGCCAAAATCCTATCCACTTGGGATAAAGCGATTAGCACCACCGAGCGCCTAATCGACAACAGCAAACAGCAGAAAAAAGCCCTAATGCAACAACTGCTCACGGGTAAAAAGCGCCTACTTGATGATTCAGGTAGAGCGTTTAAGGAAGAGTGGGAAGAGGTTAAGTTGGGCGATGCCTGTTCAAAAGTTACTGATGGTGCCCACCATAGTCCACAAAGTGTTGAAGTTGGTTACCCCATGTTTTCAGTGAAAGATATGAGACCAACAGGCTTCGCTGAAAATACAGCTAGACATATCAGTGAGAGGGATTTTAAAGCCTTGGAAAAGCAAAACTGTAAGCCAGAGATTAATGATATTTTGATAGCGAAAGATGGCTCTATTTTAAAATACTGTTTTGTTGTGAAAGAGGAAATTCAAGGCGTAATTTTATCCTCAATAGCTTTATTGAGACCAAAGCTAAACATAATTTCCCCGCATTTTATTGCTCAATATTTTTCACAAGATTCAGTAAAATTCTTTGTAGGCAAAGCGCTGACTTCTGGTTCGGGGGTTCCTCGAATTATTCTTAAAGATTTTAAAGGGATTCACATTAGAATTCCTAGCTTATGCGAGCAACAGAAAATAGCCACTGTACTAGCTAATGCTGATCAAGAAATCGAACTATTAGAACAACAACATGCCGATTTAAAACAAGAGAAAAAAGCGTTAATGCAGCAGTTGTTAACGGGTAAGCGTAGAGTTAAAGTAGAGCAAACTGATTTAAAGGCAAATTAATGGAAATTAAAAAATTAACTTTACATAATGTAGGCCGCTTTAATGAGTTAGAGGTGCCGTTAGCACCTTATGGTAGTTACAACGGAAACGTAACCGTTTTGGTTGGTAATAATGGCTCTGGTAAAACATCTATTCTAAAAGCGTTAGCTACATCATTAAGTTGGTTGTCTGCCCGAATTCAAAGTGAGACGGGTAAAGGAAGTCCGTTACCAGAGCTTGTCGTAAAAAATGGTTACCCATCAGCAGCTATTGACCTTGAGGTTTTTAACCATTGCGCTGGGGATATTGAACAAGGTGATTTAGAGTCATATGACGAAAATTATTTCTTCTGGCGAATAGCTAAAGCTAAAAAAGGCCGTAAAGGCGATCATAAAAGTGATTACGCTGGCGTAACCGCTCTCGCGGATTTTTACAGAGAAAAAATTACTAATTTTGATAAATCTTCTTTACCTCTGGTTGCATTTTATTCAGTTGAGAGAGTTGTAGTTGATATACCTTTAAAAATTCGAGGGAAGCACACATTTCACCAACTTGACGGATATGACAAATCGTTAACTCAAGGCGTAGATTTTAGGCGTTTTTTTGAGTGGTTTAGAGACCGTGAAGATACGGAAAATGAATCAGGGCTGTCTGATGAAGTATTAGAACAACTGCGAAGTGTTTTAGGCGATGATAACGATACTTGGGCTAAGCTAAGTCAGCTAAAGGCATCTAGCCGAGACAGACAGTTAACAGCAGTTCGTAAAGCAATTTATAAATTTATGCCTGACTTTTCAAACTTAAAAGTTAGACGAAAACCAAGACTGCATATGTCTATCGATAAAGGTGATGAGTCATTTGATGTTGCTCAACTTTCACAAGGTGAAAAATCATTAATGGCTTTAATTGGAGACATAGCTCGCAGGTTAGCGGTTATGAACCCCGACCTTGAAAATCCTCTTCAAGGCGACGGTATTGTTTTAATTGATGAAGTAGATATGCATTTACATCCTAAGTGGCAGCGCACTTTAATTACTCAATTAACTCATACTTTCCCTAAATGCCAATTTGTTTTGACGACGCATTCACCTCTAGTGATAAGCGATAGCAAAAACGTACTGACTTACCTTATTGGAAAAGATGAAGTTAAACCTTTACCGCCGCTGTTTGGCTTAGATGCGAATACTGTATTACTTGAAATTATGGATACAGATATACGTAACTCCGATATAAGTGAGATGTTAAGTGATTTACTCGATTCAATACATGATTCAAATATTGAAAAAGCACACACGCAATTAAATAAATTAGAACAAGCTCTTCCCTCTAATAATCTGGAGCTATCTAAAGCTAGATTATTACTTAAAAAGCAGGAGCTAAAAATTGCGAAAAATAACTAAAAGAGTGGGCTTTGAGCCACCAAGCCTTAGTAATTTTAAAAGAACGCAACCACTTGCTAAATACAGTGATTTAGAAGCACCTGAAAGAAATGATATTCGAATAGAGTGCGCAAAAGAACAATATTTTTTATGTGCTTATTGCTCAAAGCAAATTACTGGAACAAATCAAGACTCAATGAATGAGCATGTTGAAGCAAGGCGTATTGCACCTAATCGTAGTCTAGATTTTACTAATATAGTTGCGAGTTGCACAACACCAAGGCAATGCGATGATTCTCACGGTTCACAGCCACTGCCTTTGACTCCTTTTATGGGGGCTTGCGAAACCGAACTGCAATTTAAGTTAAGTGGGCGGGTCGTTGGCCTCAGCGACAGAGCTATTGAAACTATAAGAGTATTAAACTTAGGTGATACTTTAACAAACAACCGCTCCCTTATTGAACAGCGAAAACAAATAACAGAGTCATTACTTTGGGCTAATGGCATAGACCCTAGTGAAGGACTAGAAGATGATGAGCTAATTGATTCAGTTTTAGCTGATATTTCAACCCCCAAAGATGGAAAACTAGAAGCATTTTCACCTGTATTGGTGAATATACTTAAACAATGGATTGATTAATGTTGCATGAAAATAATGTAACACCTGACTTTGAAGAAGAGTCTAGCGCAAAAATTCTCACGCTCGCTCTTTGAATATCAATGAGATTAGATCCCCAGTAGAGCCACGATCTTATGTTAATCGCTAACTCAATGTTGTGAAGATTTTAAAACAGAGCTAGTGACTTCACTACACAACCATCAAGTTCGTACACTAGAATCAGCCAATGAGCAGGCAAGTAATATTAATTAGGCAGTAAAGGATTAAGAATTAATGAATAAAATATTAATGACAGGCCACTTAGGATTGATTGGCCGTCATTTATCCCCCCTATTATCTCAACTAGGTTATGAAGTAGTTGGTTTTGATATTGCTGATGGAACAGGCGATATTTGTAATACATGGCAGTTAACCCAAGCACTCAATGAATGCTGTGGAGTAATACATTTAGCGGCTGTTTCACGCGTTGTATGGGCGCAGAACGAACCTGAAAAGTGCTGGCAAACTAATGCATTGGCTAGTGAACAACTTCTTAAATTAGCGGCAAATAGTACACATAAACCTTGGGTACTGGTTGCCAGTAGCCGCGAGGTTTATGGCGAGCCAAAAACTTTACCCGTCACAGAAACAATGCCTTTAGTACCCGTTAACATTTATGGCCGCTCTAAGCTTTACATGGAAGATGCCGCTTTAAGCGCACGAAGTGCAGGTATTAATACCGCCATTGTGAGGTTAGCGAATGTGTATGGCTGCACGCTTGATCATAAAGATAGAGTATTACCTGCATTTAGCAAAAATGCCGTTTTAGGCGTTGATTTACGAGTTGATGGCTTTGAGCATTTATTTGATTTTACCCATGTAGATGACACCGTAGCAGGTTTAGTCAAAGCTATTACATTGCTGAGTGAAGGTGAAAAACAATTACCACCTATTCATTTATTACCAGGGCATGGCACAACCTTAAAACAAGCGGCACACATGGCGATTAAGGCCGCAGATAGCTCTTCAACTATTGTTGAGGCAGCGTCTCGTGCTTACGATGTGGCTCGCTTTATTGGCGACCCGTCTCGTGCTAAATCGCTACTAGGTTGGCACGCGAGTGTTTTGCCTGAACAAGGGATTGCAAGGTTAGTTGACGCATATAATAAAAAATTAAAATTAGGAGCGCATTCGTGAAAATATTAAAAGTAATACATGGCTACCCTATGTTGTATAACGCGGGTTCGGAAGTTTATTCTCAAACTATTTGTAATGGATTGGTTAAAAAAGGGCATGAGGTTCGTGTATTTACCCGTGAAGAAGATGCATTTAGACCAGATGGCGACATAAGAATTAGCCACGATGCTGACGTGCCTGAAATTGCACTACATCTTGTTAATAACCCACGCCACAGAGATAGGTATCGCTTAGCAATTATTGACCAAAAATTTGCCGAGTTATTAGATGAGTATTGCCCAGATATTGTGCATATTGGTCATTTGAATCATTTATCAACCTCTTTGGTGTTTGAAGCCAAAAAGCGCAATATTCCTGTTGTTTATACGTTGCACGATTACTGGTTAATGTGCCCTCGTGGGCAGTTTATGCAAATGCACTCTGCTGACGATAATCTGTGGGCTGCATGTGATGGGCAAGAAAATAAAAAATGTGCCACACAATGTTATGCCCGTTACTTTTCGGGTGATAAAGAAGAGTTAGACCAAGACATTGCTTATTGGGAAAACTGGGTTGAACGCAGAATGCGCCACGTAAAAGAGGTTGTTGAGCAAGTTGACTTGTTTATTTCGCCTGCAAAATATTTAAAAAACCGCTACGAAAAAGACTTTGGTTTACCAACCGATAAAAGCATTTACTTAGATTACGGTTTTGATCGTTCTCGTATGTTAGGCCGTGTTCGTAATGAAGGTGAACCTTTTACCTTTGGCTATATTGGTACGCATATTCCGGCTAAGGGTATTCACCAGTTAATTGAGGCATTTGGCAAAATAAAAGGCGATGCTATTTTACGTATTTGGGGCCGCGATAGAGGTCAAGATTCACGTGCATTGCGTGCTATAGCGGCGACATTACCACCAGAAAAACAAAACAGTATTCAATGGATGCCAGAGTATAAAAACCAGCACATTGCTGTTGATGTATTTAGCAAAACCGATGCGATTGTAACGCCTTCAGTTTGGGTTGAGAACTCTCCGCTTGTGATACATGAAGCGCAACAGTCTAGAGTACCTGTGATTACCGCTAACGATGGCGGTATGGGTGAGTACGTTATAGATGGTGTAAACGGCCTGACCTATGAGCATAGAAATGTTGATGCTCTAGCTGAAAAAATGCAGGTGTTTGTTGATGACCCACAGTATGCAAGACAACTTGGAGAAAAGGGCTACGCATTTAGTGACGATGGAGAAATTCCATGCATAGACCAGCATATTATTGATTTAGAGGCTTGCTACAAGGAGTTAATGCAGTGAGGGAAACCGATTTTTGGCGTATTACCTTAGACACTAACCCTGATACCTGTAATTTAAACTGTGTTATGTGTGAGGATCATTCGCCTTATTCTGATAGCCCTAAATTGCGTAAGCAGCAAGGACGATTGCGCCCTAATATGGATAGGGTGATGCTTGAGCAGGTGATCCGCGATGCGGCGGCAATAGGCATTAAAGAAGTGATCCCCTCAACAATGGGAGAACCTTTACTATACCCGCATTTTGATGTGTTTTTAGATTTATGCCATGAGTTGGGGTTATCGTTAAATTTAACCACTAATGGCACCTTCCCAAGCCCAGATAAACACCACAATGTTGAATACTGGGCTAATCGTATTGTGCCTATTGGTAGTGATGTAAAAATTTCGTGGAATGGGGCAACCGACGCCACTCACAGTAACATTATGCTTGGAGCTCAATTAAGCGAACATATTGAAAATGCGAAACGCTTTATTGCCGTTAGAGACAGCTGGGCCGAGCGTCATTATTGTTCAATAACAATGCAGTTAACGTTCTTACGCAGCAACTTAGAGGAAATTCCTCAAATGGTTGACCTTGCTATTGCACTAGGGTTTGACCGCATCAAAGGTCACCAGTTATGGGCGCACTTTGATGAAATTGCAACTGAAAATTTACGTAACGATATTGTATTTGCAGCGCGTTGGAATCAAATAGTTAAGTATTGCCATGAGCGTGTGGAATTACATAATAAAACCGCAATAAGACCTTTTAAACTGGATAACTTTTCTGAGCTACACATAGATAATTTAGACGATATAGCACCGAATGGCCGCTGCCCATTTTTAGGTAAAGAGATTTGGATTGATCCATCGGGTCGTTTTAATGTGTGTTGTGCGCCTGATCAAGAGCGTAAATCATTAGGGGAATTTGGCTCGGTTGCCGAGTCGTCACTCTCAGACTTAGCACAGAGTGAGCAGTATGTTGAGTTGATGAATACATATCAAGATCACCCTTTGTGTAAGCAGTGCACTATGAGGCGCGTGTAATGAGTATATTAACTAAACTCTCTGTTTCGGATGATGGTAGATATCACACTTTTGTTGATGGCACCCCAGCTTACTCTGCACGCTTTGATGAAGTCTTATCATTTCATGACATAGACAACACTTATCAGGTTGCGCCTGTTTGTTTAAATAGCCAAGCGTGGCACATAAACGAAACAGGCGAAGCAATTTACCCGCACAAATTTAATCGTACTTTTGGTTTTTACTGTGGCTTAGCTGCTGTAGTAGAGAACGATGATTGGTTTCATATATTACCAAATGGTTTTGCTGCTTATGCACAGCGTTATGCCTTTGCTGGTAATTATCAACAAAGTATTGCTGTTGTATGTAATAAGGACGGTTTTTACTTTCATATTGATAAATTAGGCCAGCCTCTTTATGAAAATAAGTGGTTGTATTGTGGCGATTTTAGAGAAGGTATTGCCGTTGCTCAGGCTGAAAATGGCCTGAGTACGCACATTGATAAGCAAGGTCGGTTTATTCATTCATACTGGTTTTTAGACTTGGATGTTTTTCATAAGGGATTTGCAAGAGCCAAAAGCGATGATGGTTGGCATCACATTGATAAAAGTGGCAAACCTATTTACGCACAGCGCTACGCAAGTGTAGAGCCGTTTTATAATGGGTTTTCGCGCGTTGAAACACACTCTGGCGCACTGCAAATAATTAACGAACAAGGCGATGTGGTTAGAGAGCTTAGAGCTGCAAATAACGATGACTTTGGAGCTTTATCTGCTGATATGGTTGGTTACTGGCGAACTTTTACTATTGCGGCCGCCGCTGATTTAAAAGTATTTGACTACTTACCTAACAACACAGCTCAATTAGCCATACAAACAAACACATTAGAAAAACGGTTAACTCGCCTGCTTAATGCCCTAGGTGAGTTGGGGTTGGTAAAATGTGAACAACACATTTGGCATGTATTACCCAAAGGGGCTTTTTTAAATACAAGCCATGCTATATCGCTTGCCAGCGCTGCGATAGAGTATCGTGGTGAGTTAATGCAAAGATGGCATAACCTCACGCAATTAATGCAAGAAGACATTAAAACTGATGACATTTTTAAACAAGTGAGTTTGTCAGAAGAACATACTGAAAGACATCACAATATGCTGCGCAGCTACGCATTGAAAGACTATAAAGAACTTGTTTGTTATTTAGATATTGAAAGAGGCGATGTTGTTTTTGATGCTGCGGGAGGCAATGGTTTATTAGCACAGCTTGTTCTTGATAAGTTCCCCTCTTCAAATGTGATTTTGGGTGACCTTGAAGGTGTTGTTGATTCTAGCGACTTTAGTAATAAGATAGCCTTTGACCTTTTTAAAACATGGCCCACTAAAGTAGACAAAATAATATTGGCGCGTGTGCTTCATGACTGGAACGATACCGATGCTTTGCAAATTCTTTTAAATGCAGCGGACACATTACAAAATAATGGTGCGATTTATGTGTTTGAAATGTTACTTGATGAGTACAGTTTTGGTGGCTCTCTCTGCGATTTACATTTACTTACAGTGACAGGTGGACAAGAAAGGACGCAAGGCCAATTTGAAGCGCTATTTAAAAAAGCAGGGCTTTGCATTGATTCGGTTATTAAGATAGATGGCTTAGTAACTGTAATGAAGTTAATACGGACATAAATAAATGAAAAGAATACTCATTGTAAGACATGCTGCTCGGCCCGATATTTTACCTAACACCGTGGGTAATGATGTAATGCTAACTGATGAAGGTATTGAGCAGAGTAAATTATTTGCTTCACTAATAAGCGGTCAAGTATTGAGTATTAAAACCAGCCCTATTGGCCGATGTGTTCAAACAGCCGAACTAATAGCTCAGGCCACTCATTTTAAACTTGATGATATAGAGCAGTGCCGCTTATTAGGTGACCCTGGTTTTATTATTAAAGATGGTGACTTAGCTTGGCAACATTGGCTGAAAAAAGGTCATGAAGCCGTAAATTTACATTTGCTTTCGGGTACTGAATCATGGGATGGTTTTTATGACTTAAACGATTCGGTAGCACGTATTTTTAGTGATATTAAAGAGCTGTTAAGTAACTCAGCAGATGGAGTGCATTTATGGGTTACTCACGACACCATATTAGCCACCTTAGCGGCTCGTATTGGAGACAAGCGATTAACGCTTCAAGATTGGCCTAACTTTTTGGGTTACTTGGAAATAACGTTAAGTGATGACCAAATACATGTAAGTTATTCGCAAAAACCTAACTTGGTAGGCGATGCAATATAAGGATGATTAGGCACAATGACAACCATTAAGTTTCAAGAAGAATTTAGCGCAAAAATTCCTGCGCTCACGTTGCTGACTAACTTAGGCTATACGTTTATTCCACCAAGTGAGTGTGAAGCTCTTCGCGTGAACACGTTAGCAAGTAACAAAAAAAGCACCCATCAGGTGGTGTTGTTACCTGTAATGCGTGCCTTTTTAGCCAAACAGACATTTTCGTTTGCAGGTAAGCAGCATACGCTCTCAGGAGCGGCCATTGATAAGGTAATGCATGAGCTGAACCCTGCCATGAACCTAGGGCTAAAAGCCGCTAACGAGAAAATTTATGATGCGCTAATGTATGGCGTGAGTGTGACTGAATTTATTGATGGTAAGAAAGCCTCGCCCACTATTAAGCTGATTGATTGGCATAATATTGATAACAATGCCTTTCATTGTACCGAAGAATTAGTAGTACAAAATGCCGAGGGTACGGGCAACCGCAGACCGGACATTGTGTGTTTTGTAAATGGTTTGCCATTAGTGGTGATTGAGGCAAAACGCCCCGATTCAAACAAAGAGGGTAAATCGACCAATGCTGAGGCAATCTCTCAGCATATTCGTAACCAAAAACAGGATGAAATACCGCATTTATATGCCTACAGCCAGTTATTGTTAGCCATAAACGGGCATGAGGGCTTGTATGCAACGTGCGGCACCCCTGAGAAGTTTTGGGCAAAGTGGAAAGAAGAACATATACCGGAAGCTGAGTTTGTAAGGCTTAAAAACCATACATTGCGTGATGCGCAATTAAATGCACTGTTTAATCATCGCCCTGCAAAAGATAAAACAGATTACCAGTCGCTTATTGCCGCAGGTGAGCTGACAGTAACCGACCAAGACAGGCTGATTGTAAGTTTATTACGCCCTGAACGCCTACTGGATATGACCCGCCTGTTTACCTTATTTGATAAAAAAGCAGGCAAGATAGTTGCTCGATACCAGCAGGTGTTTGGTATAAAAGCACTTATTGAGCGCATAAACACCTTCGATGACACTGGCGCTCGTGAAGGTGGTGTGATTTGGCACACCACAGGTAGCGGCAAGTCATTTACTATGGTGTTTTTATCAAAAGCGCTTATTTGGCTTGAAGAGCTAGCGCAGTGCCGCGTAATTATTGTGACTGACCGCGTTGATTTAGAAGACCAGTTGAGCCGTACGTTTGCTTCTGGTGGTGTACTCACCGACCGCGATAAAAAAGATGCGATGGCGACCACAGGTAAGCGTTTGGCCGAGCAAATTGGTCAAGGTAACGAACGGGTTATTTTCTCGATCATTAATAAGTTTGGCTCTGCCATAAAACACAAAGACTGCTACAACGACAGCCCTAATATAATTGTGTTAGTGGATGAAGGCCACCGCAGCCAAAACGGTGAAAATAATATCCGTATGCAGCAAACCCTGCCTAAAGCTGCTTTTATCGCCTTTACAGGTACGCCGCTATTAAAAGACGATAAGACCGAAAACAAGTTTGGTAAAATCATTCACTCTTACACGATGCAGCAAGCGGTTGAAGATAAAACCGTGACCCCATTGCTGTATGAAGAACGTATTCCTGAGCTAAATGTTAACGATAAGGCGATTGATGCATGGTTTGATCGTAGTACCAGTAAGCTGAGCGACAAACAGAAAACAGATTTAAAAAGAAAGTTTTCACAAAAAGGTCAAATATATCAAACAGCCGATCGCATTATGTTAATTGCTTATGATATTGCCGACCATTTTCAAAATTTTAAACACCAAGGTTTAAAAGGCCAGCTAGCCTGTGACTCTAAAGCCTCTGCAATACGCTACAAAGAGGCATTAGATAAAATTGGCACCGTTACATCAGTTGTGGCAATGTCGGCTCCTGACACGCGGGAGGGGCATGATGTAGTTGATCAAGAAAGCAAAGACATTGTGCAAAACTGGTGGAAAGCCAATGTTGATAAGATGGATGAAAAAGCCTACACCAAAGCCATTATTGAAGACTTTGGTAGAGACGATGGCCCTGACATCATGATAGTG
>NZ_PNCV01000051.1:0-40232 GCF_005886925.1 Pseudoalteromonas sp. S3260 | reverse complement strand
TGCATTTTGAGGTGGTTTGGGCATTTAACTATTACTAATGAAGCTCAAGATAACCCCTATATTCTCCCTAATTAGCTATCAATGAACTACATTTAAAATAGCGTTTAAATACGCTTGTTCTTATGGCTAAATATCATTACTCTTACAGTTTTAAGATCTGCATTTCTCGGAGTGGTATCTAAGTGGCAAAACAGCTTAAATTGCTAATATTAAATACAAGTAATGATGAGCGCCAGACTATACGCGCTACGCTGGAGAGGCTTGGTGTGTTTGAGTTTATTGAAGCCTCAGACAGCCAAGATGCGTTAAAAATCTTAAAGAACCAAAGCGTAAATATAATCATAACCGGCTTAGATGTAGGTAAAATTGATGGCTGGCGGTTTTCACGTATGATCCGCTCTGGTTTACTTAACACGCCGAAAAATACGCCTATTTTACTTATTCCGCCCATTTATTGTGAGCGTATCGCCGAGACTACTGCACGAAGTTATGGCATAGATGCGGTACTGCCTTTTGAACGCCAAGATATTCTGCCGCAAATACTCGCAAATGTGTTGTCGAGCCATTTAGAAAAAAGTAGTCGCTTAAACCTGTTGTTATTAGAACCCTTTGCCAGCAGGGCAAATGATATGAGTGAGCAATTAAAACTTAACTTTGCTATCACCCATGTCACAACTGAAAAAGCCGCGCTCAGTGCCTATAATCAACAGTCGTTTGCTATCGTGCTACTTGATGCCACTGCAGCACAAGCTGAGAGCTCAAATCAATTAGTAGAAAAGATTTTGCAGCATAACCCTCAGCAAGCCATTGTTACTATTATTGATAAAAACGATGCTGATTACGCTGAGCAGTTATTACTTTCTGGTGTTACCGACTTTATTCGCGCCCCTTACGATCCTTCATTTTTGAATAAAGTCTGTGATCATGCAGCGCGTCGTGAAGACTTTATGGTGAGCTATGCTGAGTTTGCTAACAAAGTGCAGCAGTTAAGTGTTAGTGAAGTAAAATATCGCGACCTATTTTCAGCGCATCAGCGTATTTTATTGCACTTAAACACGGTTGTACTTGAACTAGATCAGCAAGGAAATATTCGCTTTATAAACCCGGCGTGGGAATCTCTAAGTGGTTTTGGAGTTAAGTCGACCTTACAACAACCACTCACTGCGTTTTGCACCACAGAATATAAACAGTCATTACAATCAACCATTGATGATATTTTACAAGGTGGCGCGAACAAACAAAAAATAGAAGTTAAACTGAGCCAAAAAAACGGTAACTCAGTATGGGTCGAATGTCGGCTTCAGTTAATAAAAAATAGCAGCAACAATGCCACTATCACTGCCACACTCGATAACATTCATGAGCGCAAACAAGCAGAGTTGCAATTACGCCATTTAGCCCTGCATGACACCTTAACAGGGCTACACAATCGTTATTATTTTGACCAACAACTTAACTATATTTGTCAAAACGAAAATACCTATGCAAATATTGAGCATGCGCTGATTTATATCGATCTTGATCACTTTAAAATAATCAACGACAGTAAAGGCCATCAACAAGGCGATATTGTTTTAAAAGAAGTGGCACAACTGTTTATTGCCAATATTAGTAATGAGCACCTGATCTGCCGTGTGGGTGGCGATGAGTTTGCGGTGATCCTTAAAAACACCAATTTATTAGACGCACATTTAATTGCACAGAGGATTTGTAGTGCCATTGAGGGCAACCAATTTAAGTCAGAAGATCAAGTGTATTCAATTAGCTGCTCTATTGGCTTAACACAAATTACTGCTGATAACTGCGACCCAAATGAATGTTTAAAGCAATCAGATATTGCGTTATATATTGCTAAAAATTTAGGCCGTAACTTAGTACATTGTTATTCAAAACAAGATGGTGAAAACAATGCGCTGCAAACGGGCTTAGAATGGGGCCATGGCGTACGCCAAGCTCTACAACAAGACAGTATAGAACTTCATTATCAACCCATTTGGGATTTTAAAACTAATCAGGTTGCTTACTTTGAAGTACTACTGAGATTAAAGCTCGACGACGAACTTATTTACCCAAATCAATTTATTCCCTCATTGGAAATGCTTAACGACACCTTTTTAATGGATCAATGTGTTATTCGTAACAGTATTGCAAGTGTTGCTGCGCACCCAGAGCTTCTTCAGGTTGCAATAAATTTATCGGCACAATCATTTTTAGATGAGCGTTTACTGCCGTTAATAGAGTCGAGCCTCGAAAAATATCAAGTGCCTCCGTCAAAAATTATTTTTGAAATAACCGAATCGGCTAGCATTAATAATTTGGCTGCCACTCGTAAAATGATTGAACGGTTAAATAATTTAGGCTGCCACTTTTCGATTGATGACTTTGGTACCGGATTTAGTACCTTTAATTATCTTAAACAATTACCAGCCCAACATGTAAAAATTGACGGCTCATTTGTCCGCGATATGCTTAACGACTCCATTGATTTAGCACTAGTAAAAGCTATAAATGACATCAGTCGGTCACTAGATAAGCGCTCTGTGGCTGAATATGTGGAAACCGCTGAAGTATTTTTTGCACTCAAAGAAATAGGCGTAGACTACGGGCAAGGCTATTTTATTGCTCGCCCTGTCCCTATCGACAAGGTACTGATTGAATTAGAAAAAATAAAGAACAACCCTATTTTTTATCAAGATACCCTCACATCACTATAAACATTAATAAACAAATTTAAGCAATTTATTACTACCAAAATTGCCCATCTAACCTATACTTTGTTTATCGGCAGCACAATGTCATGAAAATCAAGTGATCACCTTGATTTTACATGACATCTTTATTTCTTATCGTCTAGATGTCTATACTCTTAAAGATGGACATTTGGTCATAAGGAGGATGTTTATGACGCAACTAATCACGTTATTATTGTTTATACACTTTGCTATTGCGCTTCAATGTTACAAGTATGCTCAGATTAAAGGCTACCCTGTAAAAACCTTTACAATGCTTGGACTGGTGCCTTACTTCAATATTGTTGTGTGGGTTTACTTATTGTTTTTACCGCCTCTAGAGAGCCACCATGGCCAGCACAAGCAGCCACTTTAATTCCCTGTGTTATTAAGCGTATTATCTCTAATACGCTTTTTTTTACGTTACTTAAAATCAACACTGCACTGCTTTTTCAAAAAGACCTCTAACTGTTGGCTAAACAATTTAAAGTCACGAATCCGCCCCGTTGTTTTGCGCCACAGTACACCAATATCACGATAGGCATCACCTTGTGATGGCGTAGCAAGCATGTTTTTGTTTTCTAAAATACCCGCGTTAATCGCCATTTGCGGTAAAAAAGTCACGCCAAGTTTATACTCAACCATACTCAATAAAGTATGTAAGCTAGCTGCCTCAAAGGGATTTATACAGCTAGAGCGGTTTAAATGGCACGCACTGAGCGCATGCCCTGTCATACAGTGCTCTCGCTCAAGTAAAAATACACTCGCTTCTGGTAGTAAATTGAAGTCTTCAATGCCTTTAGCTGGTGTGTAGTCTTTATGGTGCACTAAGCTAAAATGATCTTGTGCAAGTACTTGAGTATGAAATTTATCGGTTTCGTAGGGCAGCGCTAATAGTGCCAAGTCAATTTGCCCATGCTCTAACTTATCAAGTAGCTTGTCGCTGGTGTCCTCCACTAAAACTAACTCTAAGTCAGCAAACGTTTGCTGACAAAAGTGATAAAGAGGCGCTGCAATAAAGCTCGCAATCGTGGGAATAACACCTACCGTTAATGTGCCGCTAAGCGGCGTTAAAAAGCTTTTGGTAAGCTCTTTTAAGCTAATAGTGTCGTTAATGATTTTTCTTGAACGCTCAACAACCTCTTCACCAATGGTGGTAAACATAAGGCTGCGATTTTCTCGTTCTATAAGCTGACACCCTAAGGTCTCTTCTAAGTTTTGAATTGCGGTGCTCAGCGTTGACTGGCCAATAAAGCAGGCACTTGCTGCGCGGCCAAAATGTTGATGCTGATGCACAGCTAATAAATACTGTAGCTGCTTTATACTAGGGAGATTGGTCATTTTTCTTTCCACAAATAAAAAGACCCCAACACCAAGGGCGTTGAGATCTTTTCAAGCTAAAAGTCTTTTAAGTACTTTTTATTAAACCCCAAAAGCGGTTCTTAGTACGTAGAAAATAACAATAGCAAGGGCAGCACCAACTGGCAATGTAATTACCCAAGAAACTACAATATTTCTTATTACACCCATATTAAGTGCGGCAATACCACGTGCCATACCTACACCCAACACGGCACCCACTAGGGTTTGTGTGGTTGAGATAGGTAAGCCTGTACCCGATGCAATAACAACGGTAGATGCAGCGGCTAATTCAGCAGCAAAACCACGGCTTGGTGTTAAATGTGTAATTCCTTCACCAATGGTTTTAATTACTTTTTTGCCTAAAATAGCAAGACCGGCAACAATACCTAAACCACCCAGTGGTAATATCCACCAAGCAATAGCCGCTTTCTTCGCGATTTCACCATTATTTTCAACAATGTTTACAACAGCAGCTAGTGGTCCAATTGCATTAGCAACATCATTAGAACCATGAGCAAATGCCATACAACAGGCTGTTAGCACCATAAGTACTGCAAACACTTTTTCTACATTGTTAAACTGCATTTCTCTATCCGCTTTAGGATCGATATTTAAACGAGAAATCGCAATTTTACCAATAACAGCAACTAGTACCGCTATGCCTATAGAAATAGCAAAACCTTCAAAGGTACCTAAATTAATACCAATGTGCTTTAAGCCTTTTTTAATGGTCACAAGTGCCATAATAAAGCCAGCTAAACCCATGTATATTGGTACAAAGCGCTTGGCATTTTTAAGTGGAGCGTCTGTATCAAATATCAGCTTTTGCGCACTCATAAATATTAAGTACGCTATAAAACCTGATATCGCCGGCGTTACAACCCAGCTACCTACAATACCGGCAACTTTACCCCATTGAATAGCCTCTGTGCCTACTGCAACCAGAGCAAAGCCAATAATAGCGCCAATGATTGAATGAGTCGTCGATACCGGCCAACCTAAAAACGAGGCCATTAATAACCAACTGCCCGCGGCAAATAAAGAGGCGATCATACCTAAAATCATCAATTCAGGAATGTCGGCAAATGGGGCCGCATCAATAATCCCTTTACGAATTGTTGATGTTACTTCACCACCGGCTAAATAAGCACCTGCAAACTCAAAAATCATCGCGATAAAAATCGCTTGTTTAATGGTAAGTGCTTTTGAGCCTACTGATGTACCCATCGCGTTGGCAACGTCATTTGCGCCAATACCATAAGCCATAAAAAAGCCGACTGCTGCGGCAATTAAAATTAATACCGTGCCGTAAGATGCAATGATATCCATTGTGTAACCTTAATCTTTCGTGTTTGAACTGATTTTAAATTAACGAGCTAACATCAGCTCAAGACGTGATCCTACGCGCTCTGCAATATCTGCTAGCTCGCCAACCCATTCAATGATTTTGTATAAAAACATTACATCTACTGGATTTAGCTCACTTTCTACTTTACGTAGTTGGCGGCGTATTCTAATTTGCATTTCATCCGTGTCTTGTTCTATGGCATCCAATTCTACGAGCATTTTTTCAACCAGAGTAACTTCTCTGCCTTTAAAGCCCGTTTCTAACAATTCTTCTAATTCATTAATCGCTTTAGATGCTTGTTTTGTTGCATCAACACAACGAGTTACATACGCCAAAAAGTCTTCTTGAATCTCTTTTGGTATGATCATCTCACGACCAATTACACGCCCAGTAATGTCTTTTGCCTTATTAGCAATTTTGTCTTGTTGGGTTACTAATTCGAGAAGGTCTGTACGCTCTACCGGCATGAATAATCCGCCAGGTAGTTGTAAGCGTATAGTTCTTTTCATTTCATCGGCTTCACGTTCTAAATTACGAATAGTTAAACGTAGCTCTTCAGCTTGTTGCCATTCTTCTTTAAAAACATGATTAAAAAAAGGTATCAAACTTTCGCTTGCTTGATGCGCTTTTCTGATGTGTTCTTCTATTGGTTTTATAGGTGATTTTGCAAAAACACCTAAAAAATTTGTTGGCATAACTGACCCTTTAATCAATTCAATATGCTGTTCAGCGTGAATTTTACAGCATTAAGCTAGATTGTGAACGCTTTTTCTCATTCAATTATTTACAAAAAATAAAAAAGGCAGTGTATTACTGCCTTTCTTATTTTCTAGTTATTCGTATCACTACAGTGATTTTTCAATATCTTCTTGAGATGTATGACGAATATCTTTACCGTTTACAAAATAAATGACATATTCAGCGATGTTTTGACAACGATCACCAATACGCTCTAATGAGCGAACAGACCATACTAAATCCATAATTTTTGGAATTGAGCGCGGATCTTCCATCATGTACGTCATTATTTGACGGGTGATAGCTTCATATTCTCTATCTACTTTAGCATCCTCTTTATGCACTTCAAACGCACGTTGCACATCCATACGTGCAAATGCATCTAAAACGTCATGCAGCATTTTAGATACTTGGCGACCCATATTTTCAATATTTACTAATAAATCTTGTTGATCCTTAGTAAATGAGTCTAGTGCAACTTTAGCAATTCGCTTAGCTTCATCACCAATTCGCTCTAAATCAGCAATGGTTTTTGCTATTGCAATTACTAAACGTAAATCACTGGCTGCCGGTTGACGCTTAGCAATAATACGGGTGCAATCTTCATCAATACTGACTTCCATTGCATTAACTTTGTAGTCGTTTTCACGTACTTTTTGTGCCAATACCGCATCGTTTTTGCTAACTGCATCAAGCGCGCTATTAAGTTGTTGCTCAACCAACCCACCCATACTCAGTACATGGTTTCGCACATCTTCTAACTCTTGGTTAAAACGACCAGAAATATGTTTATTAATGTTGTGTTCCATAATGACCTTCTTTAATAATTCATTGTTTTAGCGTTTTAACCCGACTAGCCGTAGCGTCCGGTAATATAATCTTCAGTTTTTTTCTTCGTTGGTGTGGTAAATAAGGTATTGGTATCTGAATACTCAATGAGCTCACCCATATACATAAACGCGGTTTGATCAGATACCCGCGCTGCTTGTTGCATGTTATGAGTAACAATAACCACAGTAAATTTATTCTTTAAATCATTAATTAGTTCTTCAATCACTAAAGTTGAAATCGGGTCGAGTGCTGATGTTGGTTCATCAAGTAATAATACTTCTGGCTCTATCGCAATTGAGCGAGCAATAACTAAACGCTGCTGCTGACCGCCCGATAAACCAAATGCGCTATCGTGAAGTCTGTCTTTTACTTCATCCCAAAGAGCCGCACCACGTAGCGATTGCTCTACCACTTCATCAAGCTTACGCTTTTCTTTAATCCCTTGCAGGCGAAGACCGTAAACCACATTCTCGTAGATTGATTTAGGAAACGGGTTTGGACGCTGAAACACCATGCCAACATTGCGACGAAGCGCAGCAACATCTACGCTTTTGTCGTAAATATTTTGCCCGTGCAGCATTATTTCGCCTTCTATGCGACAAATATCAACCAAGTCATTCATACGGTTAATACAACGCAGCAAAGTTGACTTACCACAACCCGACGGACCGATAAATGCCGTTACTTGGCCTTTCGGAATGTTCATATTTACTTTACTCAGTGCTTGTTTATCACCGTAGTAAAGGTCGAGATCTTTAATTTCTAGCGCTTTTTGTTCGTCTGTTAAATTATTTAAATCTAACTTCAAGCTTGGCTTTGCTTGGTTTACTTTTGGAGCGACTGTAATCATGTTTGTTACCTATACTAAATTAATGCTCAAGCGATCTGAATTTTTCACGTAAATGGTTACGTATACCAATGGCGGTGATGTTAAGGGTAATAATAACCGACACTAACAAAAAGGCCGTTGCATATACCAGCGGACGCGCCGCTTCAACGTTAGGGCTTTGAAAGCCAACATCGTAAATATGAAAACCTAAGTGCATGAACTTTCTATCTAAGTGTATGTAAGGGAAGTTACCATCAAGCGGCAACGTTGGTGCCATTTTTACCACACCCACCAGCATAAGCGGTGCAACTTCACCCGCAGCACGAGCAACCGCTAAAATTAACCCCGTCATAATAGCAGGGCTGGCCATAGGAATAATGATTCGCCATAACGTTTCTACCTTAGTCGCGCCCAGTGCTAATGAACCATCACGTACTGTGCTTGGAATACGAGATAAACCTTCCTCGGTTGACACAATTACTACAGGCAGAGTTAATATAGCCAAGGTGAGTGCCGACCACATCACACCGGGTGTACCAAATACAGGCGTAGGCGATGACTCAGGATAAAATAATTGGTCAACACTACCACCAACCATATAAACAAAGAAGCCTAAGCCAAATACACCATATACAATAGACGGAACACCCGCTAAGTTAATAACCGCAATACGGATCATTTTAGTAATTGCGTTTTTAGCTGCATATTCATGCAAATAAATGGCGGCAACCACACCAAATGGCGTCACAATCACAGCCATTAACATCACCATGAATACAGTACCAAAGATAGCAGGAAATACACCGCCTTCGGTATTGGCTTCACGTGGGTCATCTGAAACAAACTTGCCTAACTGCACAAAGTAATGGCCTAGTTTAGCAAAAAAGCCCATATCGTTTGGAAACCATACATCCAACACTTGATAAAGCGGGATAGTAACAATCTCACCACGCATATCTTTCACAGTTACTTGGTCACGCTTAGCTTGGTTACGCAGTGCAAATAACTCTTTTTCAAGCTCACCATATTGCGCACGTAAATCAGCACGGGCTTGAGCAAGTTCAGCTACGCGCTCATCAGTTAGCTCGTTATCAAGCAAATAGGCTTTTTCCTGTAAACGTAAACGCTCTAACTCGTAGTTTATATGACCAATATCACCATTTTGTAAATCCAGTGCTTCGTCATTTAAGTCAACCGCACGCTCTACAAGATCATGTAATGTTTCAACTTTATCTGTAGTTATTGTTTCACCGTCTTTGATTACTGATTCTACATAACCGTAAAAGTTACCGTTTTTGCTACGCTCAAATACCGCGAGTGCTTTTGGTGCTGAGCTTTGTGTAATATCAGTTTCAAGTATCCAGCGAAAGTCTAAATCTACATACTCACGGTTACCGGTTTTAATTAGTAAACGCTCAACCTCGTCTTTTTCAAATTTAGAAACATCAATACCGGTTGCCGCTAAACGCGACTTAGGTACTAATTCACGGTCGTAAATTTCACCAATAACGGTTTGTTTAGTAATCGAGCCTTCAAGCTCATATTGCATAACTTGAGATGGCCAAAAAAAGCTTAATCCCTTCCATGCAATCATGGCGAGTAAACCAATTACTGAAATTAAACTGATGCTGACGGCACCACCGGTCATCCAAATCCAAGGAGAACCAGACCTAAACCACTGCTTTACCATGTCGTGTTTCTCCACTTACATTGAGCTATATTTTTCACGCAGCTGCTGACGAACAAATTCAGCAACGGTGTTGAAAATAAAGGTAAATATGAATAATACAAAGGCGGCTAAGAATAGAATTCGATAATGCGAACTCCCCACTTCCGACTCTGGCATTTCGACGGCAATATTAGCGGCTAAGGTACGCATACCTTGGAAAACACTCCAATCCATAATCGGCGTATTACCGGTTGCCATCAGTACAATCATGGTTTCGCCTACGGCGCGACCTAACCCCATCATGACCGCAGAGAAAATACCTGGGCTAGCCGTAAGTAACACCACGCGAATTAGCGTTTGCCACTGCGTTGCACCTAATGCTAACGATCCATTGGATAAATGCTTAGGAACGCTGAATACCGCATCTTCCGCAATTGAGAAGATAGTGGGAATAACCGCAAAGCCCATCGCAATACCAACCACAAGCGAGTTACGCTGATCGAAAGTCATACCAAGCTCATTGGTTAAGTATTGACGCACATTGCCATCAAACATCCACAGTTCAATACTTTCGCTCATCGCAAATGACAACCAACCAATAAATAACACCACAGGAATTAATAAAATTGAATGTGAGCCTTCAGGAATTTTATGGCGAATAGCTGCTGGTAATTTAGTCCAACCTAAAGCGGTTGCTAAAATACCTAATGGCAGTAATACGAGTAAGCCAACAATAGCCGGCAGGTGCTCTTCAATTAAAGGCGCTAACCACAAGCCAGCTAAAAAGCCGAGTATTACCGTTGGCAAAGCTTCCATTATTTCAACGGTCGGCTTAACCACGCGACGTAATTCGCTCGACATAAAGTAAGCGGTGTAAATAGCGGCTGAAATAGCAATAGGCACAGCAAATAACATTGCATACATAGCAGCCTTTAAAGTACCAAATGAAATTGGTACCAGTGAGAACTTAGATTCAAAATCATCACTTGCAGACGTTGATTGCCAAATATAACCCGGCTCAGGGTAACCCTCGTACCATACTTCTTGCCAAAGCGCTGACCACGTTACTTCTGGGTGTTCGTTATGAATTTCTAATACCGTTAGCTTGTTATCAGCCAAAATCAGCGCGGCATTTGAACGCGGAGCAATAGCAAACTGTTCAATTGCACCTTCACTGACTTTACCTTGCCACAACTTTGCTTCACTGGTTGTGTAATAAACACCTAGCTCACCATTTTGACCGGTTGTAAAAAAGGTGCGACGGTAAAACTCAGTAAAAATATTTAACTTACTTTGCTTGGTGGTTTCAAACGAACGAATTTTTTGAAACTCGCGACCTGAGTCAGTGTTTACTTCAAACCACTGCGATATTTCACCATTATCATTGGCCAGCATCAGGGAGTTTGCGCCAGCTAATAATTGTGATGACATAATATTAGCGTTTTCTTCGTTGGCAGATAATAATTGGATTTGCTCTACTTCACTTGGGTAGCGAGTATCGAATACGTAAATTTGATTAGCAGAGCGAACAAATGTGCGGGTGGTATCCGGCGACATTAATAACTCATCTACGCGACCATCAACGTTCAATTCGGTACGTTCAACTTGCCATTCGACTTCACCGGTAAACATATTTTCTTCGGCTACAAAGCTGCTAAATACCACACGTTTATCAGCGGTAAGTGCCACAACGGCTGTTTTGTCCTCATAATGGCTAAAGGCAAAACGCTTAATAGCAGCACCTTGTTCATCAACTTCTAACGCCATCTCACCCAATGGATAACCTAAACGCGGGCTTAATTTGCGTTCATTATTAGGGAAGGTGACTAAAAACTTAGGCGCAACAATAGTCACGGTGCCATTTTCTAAGCCATACGCATAATGACCTTGAAAAGGAGCACTATTTGCAAAGCTGGTTACCTTCGCAGGTAAAGTGGCATTAAGTGTTTTTAGTTTTTTACCAAAGTTTGCTTTATCAACACTATAGAAGTTAACTAGACCTTGATTATCAAGTAAGTAAGCAACCTCAGTTTGTTCTTCAACACCAAGCCCAACTATTTGCTCAGCATTAGCAACATTAAAGCTAGCGCGCTTTTCAACTTTAGCTGACTCGAAAATAGGCTGCACTACATAAAGAAGGTAAAAAAAGATCAATAGCAGTGCTATTAATACCATTATACCGCCTGCGGTTATGCCAAACTTAGCAAACCGGTCTTTAAATAGACGGCTTCGATCCGTATTAAAAGTCGGTTTATTCGGATTTGAAGTCATCAAAACACCCTTATATCTTAACGTTGGGCGCATTATATTTCATCAAAGTGACAGTAATGTTACAGTCGTAATAATTCTTTACTGGAACCACAAAATAACATTAAAGTATTGTTTTATTAAATAATCGTATTTATTTATGTGTTATTAATAAACTAAATCAATTATTAATTGGACAAACTATTTATCCAAGACAATACTCAATGGGCATCTAATATAACAATAATAAAGTAACCTATTAAGATATAACAATCCTTTTGTGGTTAGCTTTTACATACATTAAGAATCACATACATTAGATCGCATCACTTAATGCCTATGCATTTATTTTTTCATTTGGGCTTAAAAAGAGAACTATTATGAAGCAGTTGGTAATAACCATTTTAGGGGAAGATCGCCCCGGTTTAGTAGAAAGTATTTCATCGGTTATATTGGAAAACCACGGTAATTGGTTAAGCAGTAATTTAAGTCATTTGCTTGGCCACTTTGCTGGCATTATACAAGTTGAGGTGGCTGAAGAGCATTTACAGGCATTTCAAGATGCGCTTAATGGGCTTCCTAAATTAGATGTCCGTATTGAAAAAGGCAACACCGAAATTGAGCCTGTTGAACTCGAGCAGCTTAATTTTGTGATCACCGGGAACGATCGTCCCGGTATTGTCCAGGAGTTGGCAAGTGTTATTCGTCATAAAGGCGCTAATATTACGAACTTAAACTCAAGGCAGCAAAGTGCGCCAAACTGGGGGGTGCCAATTTTTAGTGCCGTTGCCACCGTTAGCCTGCCTAATGGGCTTAACAAAGACGAAGTAATTAACGCACTTGAGTCAATTACGAGTGACTTAGTGGTTGATGTAGAGCAAAGTTAAATGTGCTCTATTATTTTACATACGAAAAAGGCGCTTATTACAGCGCCTTTTTTATGCGTAACACTTGTTGCTACATATCTGAATGACGATTAATGCTTTGTATCATTTGCTTTAATCCTTGCTCTTCAAGTTGCAACAGCTCACTTAGTTTTTCTTGAGCCTCAGGTGATTGTGCTTTATCAGCCAAATAACTATATGCGTTCAATACTTTTTGATGCTGCTTTGATAAATATTCTTGAATTACTTGCTCATCTAACTGGTTACTGCGATCTAAATCAGTAAAGTTAATAATTTCTGAGTGATCTGAAAAATATTCATAACAATACGTATCTAATGTGTTTATTTGCGTGATGGCTTTAAAGCCAATTAAATCCTCAGCGAGCTTTTTTTCATACTCAACACAATAATCAATTAGCTGTTTGTTATGCTCCCCGAGTAGGTCCTTTACACTAAAAAAATTAGCGGCCATTTGTGTGTGAAATTGAACGGTCCAATCGAACACTTCTTGGATTGTTTTAACTTGCATGTGCGTTCCTTACTATTTAACCCTAATGATTAAATAGATGCGTAAATCATGCCAATAAAAAACACAATAAAATCAGCAGGTAAAGTAAAGATGGGTAACTTGCACTGATTTTTTACAGTACAAGTTACACAACCAGTGTAAAAATTATAGGTTTCGCTTTCGCCATAATAAATACACAGCAGGCAATACCAGCAATGTTAAAACAATGGCGCTAAACATACCGCCAACCATGGGGGCGGCTATTCGACTCATTACTTCACTCCCCGTGCCTGTGCCATATAAAACAGGTAACAGGCCAATCACTATGGTTGCTACCGTCATCATTACAGGGCGAACGCGCAAACCGGCGCCTTCTAATATGGCGTGCTTAAGCTGCTCAATACTCATGCTTTTTCCTAATTGAGCGGCGGCCTCTACTTGCGCTTTATACGCTTGGTTTAAATACACCAACATTATAACGCCTATTTCTACGGCCACCCCAGCAAGGGCAATAAAGCCGACCCCCACAGCAACAGAGAAGTTAAAGCCTTCTAAGTACATTAGCCAAATGCCACCTATCATCGCCAGTGGTAATGTCGCCATAATAATAAAGACTTCAGTGAAGCTTCTAAAATTCAGGTAAAGCAGTACCACAATAATGGCTAAGGTAAGCGGCAACACATAACTCAGTTTGGCTTTGGCACGCTCCATATATTCATATTGCCCTGCCCAAGTTATAGAATACCCTGCGGGTAAAATTAGCTGCTCGTTTAGTAATTGCTGAGCATTTGCTACATAACTACCAATATCTGTATCTTTAATATCAATAAAGCTCCAACCATTTAAACGGGCATTTTCACTTTTTATGCCAGGAGGGCCATCACTAATAAATACATCCGCCACATCAGCAAGTGCGATACGTTGACCCGTTGGAGTAACAATAGGTAAAAGCATCAGTTCTTCAGGGGAGTCACGGTACGCTTGCGGATAACGAAGATTAACCGGGTAGCGCTCTTGACCCTCAACCGTTTCAGTCACGTTCATTCCCCCAATGGCGGTTGCGACTACTTGTTGCACATCAGCAATATTTAAACTGTAGCGCGCTGCTTTTTCACGGTTAATATCTACCTTAATATAACGTCCACCCGCTACACGCTCTGAATAAACAGACGCCGTACCGGGAAGATCTTTAAGTAACACCTCTATTTGTTGACCTATTTTTTGAATCTCATTCAAATTAGGGCCCGCGACTTTTATACCCACTGGGGTTTTAATCCCCGTAGCCAGCATATCTATTCGCGTTTTGATAGGCATTACCCAAGCGTTTGTGAGTCCTGGAAATTTTACTAAAGCATCCAGCTCTTGTTTGAGCTTTTCGGTGGTCATGCCCTCGCGCCACTGATCTTTAGGCTTAAACTGTATAAAGGTTTCAATCATGGTGAGTGGTGCCGGATCGGTTGCCGTTTCCGCTCGTCCAATTTTACCAAATACGGTTTTCACCTCGGGCACAGTGGCAATCAGCTTATCGGTTTGCTGTAATAGCTCGCGCGCTTTACCAATAGAAATCCCAGGGTAAGTGGTTGGCATATACATTAAATCCCCCTCATCAAGAGGTGGAATAAACTCACTGCCTATTTTATTTACCGGATAAAAGCCCACTAAAGTGATAACTAGCGCAATCAGCAAGGTGCTTTTTGGAAATTTTAAGACTATATTTAACAGCGGCTTATAACTATTTACCAGTAAACGGTTTACCGGATTTTTATTTTCAGATATCACCTTACCGCGAATAAAGTACCCCATCAGTACGGGTACTAAGGTAATTGCTAATCCAGCAGAAGCTGCCATTGCATAGGTTTTTGTATACGCTAATGGCGCAAACATTCGCCCTTCTTGAGCTTCTAAAATAAACACCGGCATAAAGCTAACTGTAATGATTAATAAGCTAAAAAATAATGCAGGCCCTACTTCACTGGCAGAATCAATCACCACTTGCCAACGATTTTCATCGGTCAGCGGTTTTTTCTCCATGTGTTTATGCATGTTTTCAATCATCACAATCGCACCATCGGTCATGGCACCTATCGCTATAGCAATCCCGCCCAATGACATGATATTGGCGTTAATCCCCTGCCAATGCATAATAATAAAAGCGGTGAGTATGCCTAACGGTAAGGTAATAATAGCCACCAGCGATGAGCGCACATGGAATAAAAACACCACACACACTATAGCCACTACAATAAGCTCTTCCATCAATTTAGAGGTGAGGTTATCAACTGCGTCTTTTATTAAATGAGAGCGATCGTACACAGGTACAATTTCAACCCCCTCAGGCAGGCCTTTTTTAAGTGACTCCAATTTAGCTTTGACGAGCTCTATGGTTTTTTGCGCGTTTTCACCAAAGCGCATAACCACTACGCCACCAGCCACCTCGCCTTCGCCGTTAAGCTCGGCAACACCACGGCGCATTTGAGGACCTAAACGCACATTAGCAACATCACGTAACTGTAGTGCAGTACCGTTAGCGTTTATACCTAAAGGAATCGCTTCTAAATCAGCCACACTTTTTACATAACCAGTGCTGGTAACCATGTATTCGGCTTCTGCCATTTCAACAACTGATGCCCCCATTTCTTGGTTGCCTTGCTTAATGGCAGTTTGAATAAGGCTTAGCGGAATACCATAAGCACGTAACTTATCGGGCTGTACGTTAACTTGGTATTGTTTCACCATGCCTCCTACTGATGCTACTTCGGATACACCAGGCACAGTTTGCAGTTCAAACTTTAAAAACCAATCTTGTAAACTGCGTAGCTGGCTTAGGTCATGCTTACCTGTGGTATCAGTGAGTGCATATAAATACACCCAACCAACTCCTGTGGCATCGGGGCCAAGCTCTGCAATTGCCGTATTGGGTAAACGCGCAGATACTTGACTTAAATATTCTTGAACACGACTTCGCGCCCAGTATAAATCGGTGTCTTCGTCAAAAATAACATACACGTAGGAGTCACCAAAAAACGAAAAACCGCGAACTGTTTGCGCCCCTGGTACCGATAACATCGCCGTGGTTATAGGAAATGTGACCTGATCTTGCACTACTTGCGGCGCTTGCCCAGGGTAAGATGTTTTAACAATAACCTGTACATCAGATAAATCGGGTAAGGCATCTACTGGGGTGTTTTTTACAGCATACAAGCCGCCACCAATAAGTATTGCGGTCAGTAACAGTACAAAAAAACGATTAACAACAGACCAGCGAATAATTGCAGTAATCATAACCACTCCTACTCGTGCTGACTGTGCATAGCATGCACAGAAGTCATTGTATGGATCACAAACTCACCTTGCTCAATACTAAAGGTAAATCTAACTTCATCATTTAGCTTAAACGCCTCAATGGTTACATTTTTTGCTAACACAAAGTCCATAGTTGCAGGTCCGCGCCCCCACTTTTCAATCGCTTCACGGCTAATATTCACAATACGATTATTAGCATCAATACTATTAATTACTCCATTTACAGTTGCCGTATTTGGGTTGGCATCACTCATTTGCATACTGTTATGCGAAACTGCTTGCATACGTTTAAAGTCAGAGCTTTTACTCGACTCTGAATCAATTAAAAACTGCGCAGAAGTAACCACTTCATCTTCAGCCATAACACCCGATAAAATTTCGGTATTAGCCGCATCACTTCGCCCTAAAGTTACCTCGACCGATTTAAAACGACCATCCCCAAGTGCAACTACAACACGGTTTTGGCTACCAGTGCGAATAACAGCTTCTTTAGGTACGATTAACTGTTTTTCAGCTACTTGACTATGAATACTGACTTGAGCAAACATATTAGGCTTTAACTGATGGCCTTGGTTATCAAAGCGCAAACGTACTCTTAAAGTACGATTTTTAGCATCTAAGGTAGGGTAAATATAATCCACTTGCCCTTGCCAACGTTGACCACTTAAATAATCGAGTGTCATGGTTACAGGCAAGCCAACACGGATCAGCTCAGCTTGGCGTTCAAATACCTCAGCCTCAACCCACACTTCGTCAAGCTGAGCAATACTCATCATTGATGTATCTGGTTTAACGTAAAACCCTTCACGAATATTAAGCTCATCAACAACGCCACCTTGGCGAGAATAAAAAGTAATATTTTGTAGCACTTGCTGACTTTTTTGTAAGCGTGAAATAAAACCCTCAGACACATTAAGCGATTTTAAACGTGCTTTAGCCGCCCGAATTAACACCGGATTATTGCGCTTTAACGCTAAAACAAACTCTTCTTGGGCATTAACTAATTGCGGTGAATACAAGGTATAAAGTGGCTCATCTTGTTTAACCTGATCGCCTGCTGCCTTCACATATAATGTCTCTACCCAGCCCTCTACCCGCGGATGAATATGAATGAGCTGGTCTTGGTTATACTGTACATAGCCTACCGTGTTGACTTCATTTTCCAGCGCTGCAAACTCCACCGGTGCCGTGCGTACACCTAAGTTATTGATCACGGTAGGTGAAATTTTAACACTGCCGGGGCCTTCATTTACATCACTGTCTGACTCTTCATAAACAGGCACTAAATCCATACCCATAGGTGATAAACCCGGTTCATCACGACGATAATTACTGTCCATTGGTGCCACCCAATAAAGCGGCTCTTTTTTACTACTGGTTTTGTCATTGCTTGGCATAGTGTGCTCAGCTGGCAAGCTCAATAACACCCCGGCCGTCAGCGATGCACTGCATATAGCCACCAATGACAATTTTAAATTAGTATTCATAGGTTAGCTCCTGTTGTGTTAAGTTCTTTAAGCTGGCGTCATCAGCACTGGCGTAATAATTTAACCGTGCAATAATAATTTTTTGATCAACGTGAATATTAAGTGCGTCTATTTTGGCATTTAATTCGCTGATCCGCGCTTGCATCACATCCGAAAAATTACCATCATCGCGGGTGTAGGCATTAAGGGTAGCTTGGGATTGCTCGGCCATTTGCGGCAATAATTTAGTTTTATAGAGCGCTGCTCGCTGACTTAATCGTGTTAGTTGGCTGACTTCCTTAAAGTACATTCCTTTTAGCTTTTTAAGGGCAATTAATTTTTGTGTTTTTGCCTCTTCGCTATCAGCAACAGCGGCATTAACGAGTTGGTCTTGGCGATTATCGGTAAATAGCGGTAAATCTATACTCACTCCTACAGAGAAAAGGTCGGCTCGCGAGCCCCCCATTGGCATATCATCGCGATAACCATATCCCATATTCACACCAATTTGCGGTTTATAGCCTTGCTCAGCCACACTGATTTGAGTTTGCTTTGCCTCTATTGCATTATCAATCGCCATAATAGCGGGGTGCTTTAATAGCAATGCCATTAATTGCTGAAACTCTAATTCCGTGTAGTTTTTTAACGCTGAAACCTGTGAAAAGTCCTCACCAACAGGCTGGCTTAGCATGTCGATGGGCAACCATTGTGTTAACCGCTTTTTAGCACCTTGTAGCTGTTGATCAAGTTGCATTAGTTTATCTTCAAGGCGGGTTAGCTCTAATTGCGCACGAATAATATCTTGTTGGCGTGTTTTACCCACCGAGCTTACATAGCTTGATTCTGTAATATCAATGAGCTGAGTAAACAAGGCTTTGTCCTGCTCAATAAGTGCAATAGTTCGCTGCGCTCTGAACGCATTGAGCCATGACTCGGTCACTGTGGTTTTTACCTGCGCGAGCCTATCTTTACGAATCCAAGGCTCTGCCGCAGCCGACTGAGACAGTGCTTTTTGCTGCAATGCTAAACTATCGCCTCGGCTTAACGATTGGCTAATTCCTACTTTAAATTGGGTCATATTCTCTTGATCAAAAGCAAAACCATTAGTGGGTAAGTTCATTAGTCCTAGCGTGAGTACCGGATCAGGTAAGGTACCTGCGGCAATACTTTTTGCTTCAATTGATGTTTGTTTTTGTTTGCTGGCTTTAAGCCAAGGCTCATGGTTTAAGGCATAGTTAATTGCCTCATTTAAACTCAGTTCAGCACTGTGTACAGAGAGACTAATGCTCAATAAGCTGCTCACAAAAACAGCTTTTAATACTGCGAAGTGATTCATCACTTGCTCCACTTAAAATTCAAAAATAAAAAACGATTAATTTTTTAAGCAGATAGATGACAAAAAGCTAAATGACTAGATTTTAAACACACCTATCCTGCGGTTATGCAGGCATAGGAGGACGATAAAGAGATCGTGCAAAATTAGGTTTGCGCTGCATGACAGCAAGGTGCACTTTTTCAGGGGGTAATTTGGAAGCTATAAATAGCGAGTTTACATGCAAGGCCGAATGCGAATTACAAGCACTCATCGGGCAACTGCAATCTTGACTTAACGTGCTTTGCTCACTACAGCAATCCATAGACATGGTTGTTGTATCAGTGTCGTCACTCATCGCCGCTGCATCGATGCATGGGTTGCCATGTTCATATGCGGCACATCACATACCATAGATACAGACGCAACGGCTTGACCCACAAAAGTGAGTAGCAAAGTTAGCGTGAGTAAAATACAGTAAATACTGTTGCAATGAATTAACCTAAAAATAAATAAACATTTAAAGTTTATGGTAACTGGCTTTAAAACTCAATCATTAACTGGTTTTTACCACTGGCTTTATCAAGCTACTAGCCGCAATAGCGAACAGGCAATAGCTGGTAAAATACCAAAAACCAGTACCAAACTCAGCATGCATATTAAGTAAGTCTTCTGAGTTCGCGTTTGCATTACCAGCCATGTAAGCCACGATTAATGCAATAACAAACACATCCACCATACTCCATTTACTTAAGCCAATTATCACTTTACCAAGCTTGTACTTAAACGAAGTCTCCTTCAGTGCACAATAAAACAATTGAAGCAACAGCTTAATAGTTGGGATCACTATTGAAAAAAACGCCACTAATATCGCCACTAAGTAGTTTTTGTTATCGGCCAGTTCGTTAACGGTGCCCCAAATACTACGCGTTTTTTGATAAGCGCTGATCTCACCTTCAAGTTTGTCTAACCCCAACATACTCGAGACCATCATTAGCATATTACGGGTGTTTTGATTCCCTTCATCTGCCAGCATTTCAATGCCCGCCTCAGCAAGTTTAGACTTATCAATTTTGCCTTCCATACTCAGCACTGGCTGGGTCACCCCGGGGATCAATAAAGCTAAGGCAATTAAAATAGTCGTGATAGGTAAAAATAAACGCATGGTGTAATACTAAGTAAAATCAATATGTGCCAATCATACCCAAACGTTTTGCGTTAGTCTGCTCAATAATGGTGGCTAATAACTCATCCGCATATTGGCGTGCATCTAACATGGCTGTATACACCAGCTCTATATTTGATGCAGGTCGAATAGTCTCTAACAACTTTTTAGCCAATTGCCAATTATCTTCCTCTACCGCTTTTATTAAATGTAAAGAATGACCCATCATGCCTTCAAAACTTAATAGTGCACCAGATAACTCAGCCCCTAAACTAAACTCTTTGGCAATAGCTTCCAGTTCCATATCTAAAATAGCATCAAGCACCGACATCAAGCCGACTAAATAGCCTTGCTCTGCAATGACTTTTCCGCCTGGTTCTAAAATTATTTGCATAAACTGCGCTCGACATAAGCCTAAACGAGTAAGTTCACTGGGCTTGTCTGAGCCAAGTTCGCTTAGCGCCAATACTCGTACAAACTTTCTAATAGAATCTTCCCCTAAATAAACAACCGCCTGAGGAATAGACGTTATCACTAAATTTTTATTAGCAGAGCGAGTATTCACTAGTTTTAGGACGCGTGCAGTCAAACCGACATCTTTAGAAATGCGTTGATTAATTTCATTAAAGTCTAAATCTGTGCGGGATGTGCAACGCAGTAAGTCTAAAACAGCCATTTTTAGAGGTTCGATACTGTTGTAACTTAACATTTCCGGATGTGCAAAAAAGAACCCTTGAAAGTAATCGCATCCAGCCTCTTTAAGCTGCCTAAATTCATCATAGGTTTCAATTCGCTCAACCACTATTTTAATGTTAGGAAAATTGCGTTTGAGCTTTTTCAGCAACATGCTGGTTTTTATTACAGGTTCTTCAACTTCAAGCTTAATATAATCAACCAAACTGAGTAATGGTTGCCATTTTTTATGTGAGTCGTAGTCATCTAACGCAAATACATACCCTGCTTTTTTTAACTCTATCACTCTCTCAACAACAAGCTCTATATTTTCAGTACGCTCAACAATTTCAATTACAGTATTCTCAGGCTGTAATAATTTAGGCAAATCCTCTAAAAGCCCCTCGCTCGATAAATTAATAAACGCAGTTTGATTGAGCGCCAGCTTTTCCACCCCAACCAGCATTAACGCATTAAAAAAAAGTCGCCCAGTGGCCTGCCCGTCGGTTGTTCCCGCAGGAAAGGCATTATTAACTGAATCTCGATAGAGCAATTCATAAGCAAAAATACTTTTATCACCGTCAAAAATTGGTTGCCTAGCAATATATTGAGTGACCAAAATAGATGAATTTTTTACCTCTAGATTATTTGGCATTAATCTTCCTACTTAACAGTGATGTCATCATTATTTTTTATTATTTAACCAGTATAGTGAAACTTTAAAGACTTGCTGCAATTTTAATTAGATTAAAAACAAACAAATAAGACTAAATTTATAACCCTAGAGCAGAATTATTAGTATCCTCATTTTTTATAGGGTTTTTGAGTTTACAACTGCTCTAAGCATACCCAAAGGTTATGGTTATAAGGTATAATGCGATTATTAATTTTTTATAAACTCACAAAAAAGAGTCCCTTATATGAGCATTGAACAAGCCTTAATAGAACGTAGCAGTAACCAATGCGAACTCTGCGCAGCAACAGACGACCTAACTGTATACGAAGTTCCTCCTGTTACCGAAGCTCATTCAGATAAATGTATCTACACCTGTCAAACATGTAAAGATCAAATTGAAGGCAATAGCGATTTAACCCCGACCCATTGGCATTGCTTAAATGACAGTATGTGGAGTCAAACACCTGCGGTACAAGTTGTTGCTTATCGCATGCTGACTCAGTTAGCAGCTGATAACGGATGGGCACAAGACGCGCTAGATATGATTTACCTTGAAGAAGACACATTAACATGGGCGCAGCAAGCGCTTGCTGAAGATGATGATATTAAACACATTGATAGCAATGGTGTAGTACTACAAGCTGGCGACACCGTCACGTTAATAAAAGATTTAGATGTGAAAGGTAGCAGCTTAACAGCAAAGCGCGGTACAGCCGTGCGCAATATTGGCTTAACCAGCAACCCTGAACATATTGAAGGACGTGTTGATGGACAACGTATTGTAATTTTAACTAAATACGTAAAAAAATAAGTAATAAATCAAGGCGCCTAGCGCCTTTTTTTATATCTCGACTTTCTGTATTGGCTGTATTTACAAGTTAAGCGATGATTAAGTAACTTAGCCGTATGCTACTGTTTATATCCGTAATTATATCTAGGAACTGTTATGTTCTCACCAAAGCCAAACTCAATCTTAAAGTCAGTTGCAGGCCTATGTTTTTTAGCAAGTGGCACACTTATGCTGAGCGCATGTAACGATGACGCAGCGCAGAAAAATAGTGCTGTGGCGCAAACAATGACCACCTTACCTGTGCAAGTTAGTTACTTAGATCGCAGCCTAATTGCGCCTAATTCACAGCTAACCGTTACCTTGGTTGATGTGTCAAAAATGGATGTGGCAGCAACCGTTATTTCTGAGCAGGTAATTGATTTAGTAGGCGCACCGCCTTATAAAGTAGAGCTTGAGTATAACCTTGAAAAGATTGACCCAACTCACCGCTACAGCGTGCGCGCAACCATTAATAATCAAGGAAACTTACTATACACCAGCACAACGAATAACTCGCCTTTTGCCGATACTAGCTCGTCAGAGCCTTTAGAAATTATTGTCTCTAAAGTAACACTAAAGCCAGACGTTGATTTAGTAAATACCTACTTCAAAGCAGTTTCAATCGACGGCAACCCTGTTGTAGTAAATACCAAAGAGCCATTTATTCAGTTTAATAGTGATAACACTGTGCACGGCTTTTTAGGGTGCAATAACTTTAATGGCAGTTATGAAGTATCGAAGCAAACGGTTACTTTTACGCAGTTAGCAACCACGCAAAAAATGTGTCATGAAAATATGGAACAAGAAAGCGCCATGGCGGGTGTGCTGCAAACAGCAACGCAATGGCAAATTAACGGTGAAAAATTAGTATTACAAAATGAGGCAGGCAAGCAACTTGCAACCTTTAACGCTGTTTACTTTTAATTAAGCGTAACAATACTCCGCATCTAAGCAGAACAGTATAAAGCCCAGTTAAACTAGGCTTATTTATTTTTATTCGGCAACTAACTGCTCGCTGCGATAAAAGCCACTTGGCTTACTCAACAAGCTTACTAGTTCAGGTAACACGTCATCCATTACTTGTTTTAATTTCCAGGGTGGATTTATCACTATCATTCCAGAGGCGGTCATACCATGTACTTCTGTATCTGCTTCGGTACCTAATTCAAATAATTGAATATTTTTAATTCCCGCGTCAATTAAACCCTGCTCCATATTATCAATACGTTCTCTGTCCACAACCGGATACCAGATCATATATGTACCCGTCGCAAAGCGTTGGTGGGCTTTGACTATGGTTTGTACTACCGTATTGTAATCGTCTTTTATTTCATATGGCGGGTCTATTAACACACAGGCTCTGCGCGAGGCTGGCGGTAATAAACCAATTAAGCCCGCAAACCCATTTTCGCCGCGTACACGAATAGAGCGCTTACCTTGCATGTTTTCTTCAAGTAAGACTAAATCTCGCGGATGCAGCTCAAAAAACCAGCCCTTATCTTGACGGCGTAAAAAGTGCTCGGCTATTTTTGGTGAGCCTGGGTAAAACGCCAGCGATGCGCTCTCATTAAATGATTTTATTAGCTCAATGTAGTCATTTAAGGCACTGTGTTGGCTAGTATGTTGCCAAAGTTTTTCTATGCCATCTTGGTACTCTTGGGTTTTTTGCGCGTCAGGTGAAGCAAGCTCAAAAAAACCAGCCCCCGAATGCGTATCGATATAGTCAAGCGGCTTATCTTTTATTGTTTGATAACCCAGCACTTGCGCTAACACTAAATGTTTAAGTACATCGGCAGGGTTACCCGCATGAAAGGAGTGTCTGTAACTAAGCATTATTTATTTTCACCATACGCTATTTAATAAAATCAGTGAACCATAAGCACACTACTTTGACAATCGATACCAGCAAAAGCGGGGGTTTACGTGAACCGCTTCTGAATGAAAAAGCCAATAGCGTGAATTATCCCTTAACATAGAATAAAAATCACCTAAAACCAGCGTAAATGCTGGCAAATAAACACACTTTGCTTTACATTTGCATGACATTAATTACAGTTATATGAGCGCATTTATGAACAACAACACTCTTCAACAACTCGAACAACTGATCGACCAACTAATTACCCGTAATAATCAGTTACAAACTGATATTTCAGAGCTTAAAGAGCAAAACAGCAAGCTACTTGATGAAAATGAGTTATTGCAGTTAGAAGCCCTTGAAAATGAGGAAAAACAAAAAGATGCAAGTACCACCTTGTCATCATTGTTAGATAAATTACAAAGCGCGCAACAGGCAAGCTAATGTCTGAGCTGCAAAACCAGCGAGTCATTGTTGAATTGCTTGGTAAAGAGCAGCAATTTGCTTGTCCTGCGGGGCAAGAAGAGGCACTAAAAGCGGCCGCCAAAAATCTGAATGATTTAGTTGAACAAATGAAACAACGTTCAACTGTCAGAAACGATCAAAAAGCATTACTTATGGCTGCTTTGAATTTAAGCCACGAATTGCTTGAAGCGAAAACTCAAAAATCAGTTGAGCTTGAGCATCAAGATCAACTCATTGATAAATTGAGTCAGTACTTAAGCTCGAACTCTGAGCACACTAAATAAAAGCGCATTTTGCGCTTTTATTGTTTTTACCGTCAAAATATAGCTAGAGAAAAAGATGCAACCACTTTTAAGTAAAGCTCAAAAAATAGGTAAGTGCTTACTGCCTTTAATCTGTCTATTTATACATACAAAAAGCAATGCAGCAGTTGAGTGGCAATCGTTATCGGCTAATATTCAATTTATCAAGCAGCCAGATAGGTTACGTTTTTACGACTCTAATCAAGTGTTAATTCAGGGCAGTGAATGTGCCTTACTCGTTGATGCCAGTGGTAACTTTGCGGCGGTAGAACAACTGGTAACTGAGCTAAAACAACGTCTAAAGACGCCTTTGTGTTATTTAGTTGCAACCCACTTTCATGACGATCACTTACTGGGGATGGCGGTTATGCAGCATTACTTCCCAGACGCAAAACTTATTACTCACCAACAAGTCGCTAACGACTTTTCGCTTTACCAGCAAGCCTTAACAGACAAGCTAGAGGGATTCGAGAAAAGCATTGAGCTGAGCTATCAACGATTAGCCACCTTACCCGATGCTGAGCAAGTTCAATGGCGAGAAAAGCTTACCCGCGCTAAAAAGCGCTTATTTCGCTGGCAGAATTATCAACTAACACCACCAAAAATGAGTATTAGTGAATCTAAAACGTTAGATTTAGGTGGCTATACACTCACTATAAACCCGCATCAGGCACATACTAATGGCGATCTAACACTACTTGCCGACAAAGGTAAAACCTTAATTGGTGGTGATATCATCGATTGGTTACCCTACCCTGGGCATGGCGAGCTTAAACAATGGCAAAGTTTATTAAAAAAATATATAAATAATAATTCGCTGTCACTTTTTGTTCCTGGCCATGGCAATTTAGTCGATAAAGTTAAATTAAAACAGTCACTCACGTTTTTAGAAGCGATTACGGAGCAGGTTAAAAACAACCCTGAAGCCAGTATTGAGCAATTACAAAAAAAATTCCCAAGTGAAGTACTAAAACCTTACCAACAAGAACCACTTGATATAAAATCAAGTCACTTATTTTTGCAATCGGGATTACTTCGCGCTAAAAACAGTCAATAACTGAACACAATGGATTGTGTTAAAATATGGAAATATATTTTTTAAAAAGGAACAAAATGCGTCACTTGATCTTATGCTTTGCCATTGTATTGCTATGCAGCTGTAAAACCACTCAGCCAGAGATCATTGCGCCTGTAGTCCCTACCGCACAATCAAACACGCCGAACTCTACAAACACCAAAAAAATCATTAATACAAAAACAATACCTAAAGCCCTAAAAGTAACTCAACCAACTGACTTATGGGCACATATTGCTGATAACTTACATTTACCGGTTGAGCAAAATCAGGCGTTAAAGAAACGCATTAACTGGTATTTAAAACAACCGAATTATTTAAAAATAGTGTCTCGACGTGCAGCGCCTTTTTTATACCATATTGTAAAAAAAGTTGAGCAAAAGCGCTTGCCGATGGAGCTCGCCTTGTTACCGTTTGTAGAAAGTGGCTTTAGACCTACCGCACGCTCAAGCGAACACGCGGTGGGTGTGTGGCAACTCGTTGCAGCAACCGCGCATCATTTTGGGGTTAAATCAGATCAATGGTACGACGGACGCCAGGATGTATTAGCCTCAACCGATGCGGCACTTGATTACTTGAGCTATTTACATAAACGTTTTGATGGTAATTGGCTGCATGCTCTTGCGGCCTATAATACCGGTGAAGGTCGGGTTAAACGCGCTATAAAACGCAATCAAAAACGAGGTAAATCAACTGACTTTTGGGCACTAACCCTACCAAAAGAAACCGCTGGCTATGTACCAAAACTATTAGCACTGAGCTATTTAGTGAAACACCCTAAGGCAAAATTTAAACGGCCAAAGCTTCCTTATAAAGCACTGACTACCTCGCTAAATGTGGCAAAACAGTTTGATTTTTCAGTTATGGCCAAGCTCTCTGGCATGGGCGCCAAACAACTGCATGCCCTTAATCGGGGTTATTTAAAAAATCAAAGCTCACCCCATGGACCGCACACTCTGTTATTACCTATAGAGCAACAAGCTTTATTAAAAAACCGCTTTTTTAAAGCCAATTTTGCAGGCGAATACATCGTTAAGAAAAATGACACGCTGTACGGTATTGCTAGGCATTTTGGCTTGCCTTTAGAAGTATTAAAACAGCTCAATAATAAGCAAAATAACTTTATTGGCGTTGGCGAAAAGCTTATTTTAGGGGAGCCGCAAACGTTGCCTGAGTCGCTCACTATTAACTATAAAATAAGCCCTTATCTAGAACAAAAAGAGCAAATCATTCCAACCATCAAGGTAGATTACCACGTAAAACCCGGTGACAACCTGTGGAATATAAGTCAGTTATACGGCGTTGCTCATAGCGATTTAGCGCGTTGGAATAAATTATCTGCCTCAAGCGTATTAAAACCTGGTACTCAGTTGGTTTTATTTATACCTCAAGCCGCGACACCTAAAACTACACCGGCGAAAAAAGACCTGTTACTCGACTTACAAAATACATTAAATCATCCACGTTAAGTTTCTAAAGCGCAGTATTTCGCGTAAAATTGCCTTTAATTAATTTAAAACTCAAAGAGACAAGCATGCAAATCAGTAAAAACTCGGCCGTTGAATTTCATTACACCCTAAGCGAAGCGGGTGAACAAATAGAAAGTAGCCTTAACGACGCGCCATTAAGTTATATTCACGGCAGCGAAGGCATGCTTCCAGGTTTAGAAACCGCACTTGAAGGTAAAGCCGCTGGTGATAAATTTAGCGTTACGTTATCTCCAAGTGAATCATACGGTGAGCGTGTTGATGACTTAATTCAGCGCATTCCGCTTAAGCACCTTCAAGGTGATGTAAAAGTATGGAAACCAGGCATGACTGCTATGGTGCAATCAAACCAAGGTCGCCACCAAGTAACCATTGTAAAAGTAGGCCGCTTTAATGCTGATTGTGATTTAAACCACCCATTTGCTGGTAAAACGCTGACTTTTGATGTTGAGGTTGTCTCAGTTCGAGAAGCAACAAACGAAGAGATTTCTCACGGCCATGTTCATGCTGAAGGTGGTTGCGGCCACGCACATTAATTGCTAATTAAAGGAACAAGTATGTCAAAAGTTGCAATAGTAACCGGTGGCTCTAAAGGCATTGGCTTTGCTGTGGTTCAGCGATTATTAACGAGCGGCTATCAGGTTCATAACCTAGATATTGAACCCAGTGAGAGTGGTGTTTTTCATCAATGTGATGTTAGTAATGTAACCGCCGTACGTCAGTGTATACAGGCTATTATTGAAAAAACACAACGCATTGATGTACTTGTTTCAAATGCTGGCAAGCACCTAAGTGCCACAATTGAGCAAACCGATGAAGTGACATTCGATGCGTTAATGGCACTGAATGTTAAAGGTGCGTACGCGGCTATACAAAGCGTATTACCAGCCATGAAAGCACAGCAAGATGGCACTATTGTGTTAATTGCCTCAGATCAGGCCATTATTGGCAAACAAAACTCATTTGCTTATAACCTGACTAAACATGCACTGGCTTCGATGGCTAAAACCACCGCCTTAGATTACGCAAGCTTTAATATTCGCACTAATGCCGTGTGTCCTGGCACCATAGAAACACCGTTATTTCATAATGCGATTGATGCATACTGCAAAAAAAGTGGCGCAAATAAGGCAGATATTGTTGCCGAAGAAGCTGCTTTACAACCACTTAATCGTTTAGGCCAAGCCGATGAAGTTGCAGCACTGGTAAACTTTTTAGTAAGTCCAGAAGCCAGCTTTATTACCGGCAGTTTGCAACGCATTGATGGCGGTTACACAGCGCAATGAGTACTAAAATTATTGACCCGCATGTGCATTTTTTTAATTTGCTGGAGGGTCAATACACCTGGCTACAAGGTGCGAACCCACCAGCTTGGTCTAACTTAGATAAAATAAAGCAGCCCATCAGCGTTGCTGAACTGATCAAAAGTACTAACTTTGAACTCGCAGGTTTAGTGCACATAGAAGCTGGGTTTGATAATAACCAGCCAGTTAAAGAATTAAACTGGTTAGCCAAACATATTAAAACTATACCTTATAAAGCAATTAGCTTTGCAACAATTAACCAGCCAAATAACGCATTTAAACTAGCACTTCAGCAGCTAGATCATCACTCTCTTGTAGGAATTAGAGATATCACTGAAGGTCATGATGCCGAGCGCTTATTGAGCCCTCATTGTCTCGATAACCTGCGGCACTTGAGCCAATTAAAGCTGCATTTTGAAGCGCAATTTGAAATAGAAAACCTCAACATCACCGAGCAACTTATTTCTTATGCCAACCAAGTTAGTGACTTACAAATCATCATTAATCACGCAGGGCTTGCACACAACCTTGCTAACTGGCAACGCGCCATTGAATTACTCGCACAACAGCCTAATGTTGCGATGAAGTTTTCAGGCTTTGAATTACTCATGCTTAATAGCGAGCAGCAAAGGCAGTGTTTAACACATATTTTAAAGCATTTTGGTATGCAAAGAGTGATGTTTGCCAGCAACTTCCCCGTGTGCCAAATTAACTTTAACTACAATGAGTTATGGCAACATTATCGAAGCCTATGTAGCGATGATCTTACATGGCAACATTTGAGTTACAAAAATGCTGCGCGCCTCTATCAACTCTAAATGAAAACCGCTATATTTAGCTCAACAGTTTAAAAAACGAGCATGCGTATGGCCATTCTTAATTCATCTTCTCTCAAATACACATTACTCCCTTTTTCGCTAGCCGCTTTATTAACAGGTTGTGGCGGTGGAGGTAGCGACAATGCGACTAACCCAACAACAGACAATAGCGGCTGGGCTTCTGGTGTATTTGCTAGCTCAGGGCAATTTAAAGGTCAATGCCAAGCAATTAATGAAAAAAACTGGCTACGCTCTTGGAGTAACGAAACCTACTTATGGTACGACGAAATTATTGATACTAATCCGGCATTAACGTCAGGCGTCATTGATTACTTTAATACTTTAAAAACTGAGCAACTGACTGAGTCGGGTGCGAAAAAAGATAACTTTCACTTTAGTTTGCCAACCGATGAGTGGCAAAGACAAAATCAATCAGGCCTAAGCTTTAGTTATGGCTTTAATATAAAAATAATCGCTGGTAGTGCGCCGCGCCAAGCAATTGTTAGCTATACCGAGCCAAATACCCCTGCTAGTAATCAAAATATTATTAGGGGCTTTGAGCTTTTAGAAGTTGATGGTGTTGATTTTATTAACACGACCTCATCAAGCGAGGTAGCTATTATTAACGCAGGTTTATTCCCAGAACAAACAGGTAAAGTTACCGAATTTGTATTTAGGGATATCAGCACTAATGAAAATCGCATTGTTACGCTCACATCTCAAAATATCGAGTCGCAACCAGTAATGAACGTACGTACTGATTTAGCAAACGGCGATGTGGGTTACTTTCAATTTAATAGCCACAACGCGATAGCCGAAACGCAGCTTTACAACGCCTTTAACCAACTCGCTGCCAGCAGCATTAAAGATTTAGTCATTGATGTGCGCTATAACGGCGGTGGTTTGTTACAAATGGCCAGCCAAGTAGGCTACATGGTGGCAGGTAGCAATACCCAAGGCAAAATATTTGAACGCACTATTTTTAACGATAAATATCCCAATACCAACCCTATCACAGGGCAAACACTGACCCCCATGCCCTTTACAAATCGTTTTGTCGGGTTTGAAAATAACCCTGCAATAGCTGCAGGCACCCCATTACCAACGTTAAATTTAGATCGGGTATTTGTACTCACCACCAGCAGTACCTGCTCAGCCAGTGAGGCTATAATTAACGGGCTGCGCGGAGCCGATGTTGAAATCATTCAGATAGGGGCTGGCACCTGTGGTAAACCGTATGGCTTTTACCCAACCGATAACTGCGACACTACTTATTTTACCATTCAATTTACTGGCGAAAATAACAAAGGTTTTGGTGAATATTCAGATGGCTTTGCACCGCAAAATACCATTGATAATGCGCGCCAGCCCGTACTTATTGCTGGCTGTGCTGTTGCCGATGACTTTAGCAAACGCTTAGGTGATGCAAGTGAAGGCTTACTTAATACCGCACTTAGTTATAGAGCAACCGGCAGCTGCCCAGCCCCAAGCTCAATAAATAGTGTTCTCGGTTTTGCGCCCACTATCGCCACCGATATGCCTGAAGTAAAAGACGCGCGAATTCAGACTGTACTTAAACAGAATATTATTCTTAGCGATAACATGAGATAAGCAATGAAGATTTTATTAGCAATAACTGCAATTTCGCTATTTTTAAGTGGGTGCTTAGCACAAAGCTCAGAGCCCACACCTAAATTGCAACATGCGTTACTAATTGAGCCTAATAGCGCTAAAGTAGCCGACGCAATTGCGCAGCTGCTGCATAGCTCGCAGGTTCAATTAGCAGACGATGTTTTTGTCACCTCAAGCACGGTTACCCTTGAGCAACTTAATCATAAAGATCCTCAGGGCAACCCTATTTTGGGCAAGCAACTTAATATGCCAGATCAATTTGAGCTCGTGACTAAGGGAGAGCGCTGTTTTGTTCGCCACCTTGATAGCAAAGCAACCATTGAACTAAAACAAGTACTTTGTAAAATAAACCCACAGCGATAAAAAAGCCGGTAAGTGACAACTCACTTACCGGCTATTTCTCAACAGAGTAAACTATTTTATTTCTACGCGTTGTGAGCGCATTACAATTTCATCGTTAAGCTCAATCCCAAGACCTGGTTCTTCAGATACTTCAAAAAAACCATTTTTAGGTTGTGGATCTTGTAAGCATAGCTCTCTATTCCACTTTTTAATCGCGTAAGTATGATGCTCGTGAATTAAAAAGTTAGGGATCGCTGTTTCTAAGTGCAATGATGCCGCCGTTGCAACCGGCCCTCCACATACGTGTGCCTGAATACGCACATCAAAAATATCAGCGTAATCACATACTTTTTTAGTTTCGGTAAAGCCACCACATAAGCCGATATCTGGCTGTAGTACATCAATACTTTGATCTTCTAAATAAGGACGTACACCCCAGCGGTTATACAAGCGCTCGCCGCCTGCAATAGGCACAGCCACTTTGTCAGCCACTTTTGCATGTAATGAATGGTTTAAGTAATTCACCGGCTCTTCAAAATACATACAGTCAAATTCTTCTGCAATCTCACCAATTTGAATTGCCGATGTCGCACCCGGTAAACTGTGGCATTCAAAAATAATATCTACTTCGTCACCCACGGCCTCTCGAATAGCCTGCATACGTGCGCGGTATAGTTTCATCTCTGGGCGAGAAATAATATTTGTGCGGTCGTAATAGGTGTTACCGTCTTTATCGTATTGAATTGGATCGACTTTCACCGCATCGTAACCTTCCACCACCGCTTTTAGTGCCGCTTCTGCATATTCTTGTGGCTGTACCAGCGCTTTAAATTCACTGTCCCAGTCAAACTGCAGCTGTGATGCATAAGTACGCAGCTTGTCGTTAACTTTACCGCCAAGCAACTGATAAACCGGTAAACCTAATGCTTTACCTTTTATATCCCAAAGTGCCGTATCAATCGCACTCATTGCTGCGTAAACCACCGGCCCACCGCCTAGACCCCAAAAACTTTCACGCAACATGCGCGACCATAGTTTTTCAGTTTGAAACGGGTCATGGCCAATTAAAAAGGCATCGGCCATTTCTTTGATCATCGCAGCAGCGGCACTGTGGCCTAAATCGTACGCAAGACCTGCTTCACCCACACCGCTAATACCTTCATCGGTATGAATTCGAACAAATACCGGCGTCCATGCAGGACGATCAGGGCAATGAATATCAAAGACTTCAACGCGATTTACTTTCATAAAAATTCCTTATTAACCTTCAGTGGGTTATTTTGCAAAACTAGGATCAAGACGATACGCTTTTCGTAACATGGCAGGCCATGCTAGCTGGCCCCCTGTACTGCCGCTGTGAACGACGTTCGCTTGGTTATAAATGTTATCAATAATAGCTTGAGGCACAGCAGTCGCTTCTTGCGCACTTGATTGAATGGCTAACTGTATTTCACAGGCACGCTGAAGGTCATAAAAGCGCATAAACGCATCGCCTACCGTTGGGCCTACTGTTAAACCGCCGTGGTTGACCAATAGCATATGATTGGTGGTGCCTAAATCTGTTTGCAGGCGTTTACGCTCATCGTCATTCACCGCTAAACCTTCATAGCCATGGTAAGACAGAGACGGCAATGAAAACATCGAATACTGACTTAGCGGTAACAGCCCTTCTTTTTGTGTTGCAACCGCAATCGTTTCTTTGGTGTGCAGGTGTATAACGCAATGGGCATCCTCACGTACTTCGTGAATGGCACTGTGAATAGTGAACCCTGCAGGGTTAATATTAAAGGGTGTATCGTCAATAATGCGGCCATTTAAATCTACTTTGACTAAGTTAGATGCAGTGATCTCATCAAACGTTAAGCCAAAGGCATTCACTAAATAATGATCAGTGCCCGGTAGGCGAGCAGAAAGGTGCGTATAAATTAAATCCCCCCAACGAAAATGGTCAACTAATCGATAACATGCGGCTAAATCAACACGTAGTTGCCACTCTTGTTCTGATACTTTATTTTTTAAATTGAGCTGGGGTAAATCAAACATAACAAGCCTTTTAAAACACAGCATAGCGCTAGTGATTGTAGATGTTTAGAAGTCTAAATGAGTATTAGCATGATGGCAATCACCAAATAAAAAAGCCACACATAGGTGTGGCTCTTTTTAATTAGCGTTAACGGTTATTGTACTTTTGATAGGTAATCGGCAATCGCTTCAAATTCTTCATCAGTCACAGTCGCAACCATCGCTTTCATCGCCATAGACATACCGTTGCTACGAGCGCCTGACTTGATGTCTTTCATTTGCGCTACTAAATATTCTTTGTTTTGACCATTTAGTTTAGGGTACATCGCCATAATAGGTGCTTTACCTTCTGCACCATGACATGTTTGACAATTTTTAGCGGTGTAAAGCGCAGCGCCATCTGCAGCGGCTGCTGAAAATGAAAAACTTGCGGCTAAACCAATACCCGCGCCTAATAAAAGTGTTTTTATCTTGCTCATTGTATTTACTCTTCTTTTTACGGTTAAAAAAAACGGTTGTGATTATTGTAGTCAATAAATCTTTAAAAAGCATACGTCCTTGGTAAGGTTTGACGATCAATCAGAACAAATACGTGTATCCCTCATAAAACACATACTAGCTTGCTTTAACTGAGCAGATACTTAATAGGCTTACCAAATAAGATCGTCTGGCACTTCAAAATCAGCATACGGATCGTCTTCATCTTTGGCTTTATTTTCAGGCTCAACATGAAACACAATATACTTTTCATCCACCTCAGCCACTTTACGCGCAGGCTCATCTTCTAATACGTAAAACTGACCTTCTAACACACAAATAGCTAAACGCCCGCCCGAGAGCGCCTTTTGCGTTTGCTCATTCACATCAAGCCCTTTCACTTTATTTTCATAAGTGAAGTTAAAGGTACGCTCACCGCGAATTGACTCTTGATTATGATGCTCTAAAATTTGCTTAACACGGGCGACTTGCTCGCGCTGCTTTAATTCTTCTTGGCGCGCTTTATTGAGCTCTTCAGCTTTTTGCTGCTGCTCCAACTTAGTTTGCTGAATATGCTTTTGTAAATCGTTCGGGTTGCTCGTCGCTCCCTTCTTTTGCTTTTTCTGTTGCTTGCGCTTTTCTGATTTAGCAACTTTAGCTTTATGTGATGTTGTTAAACCAGCTTGGAGCAATTGCTCTTGTAGTGACCCCATGGCGTGTTCCCACTAAAAACGAATATTAATGCTATTTTAATCACCAACGAGCGTAAATAACAGCGCTATTGGTATTAATCTAACAAACTACTGAAAACAAAGCATGATTTAGCGCAATAAAGGTTAATTTATGAAAACCCTAGCAGTTTTGTATATAATGCAGCTCAACTAATAAGCAATGTATATGGCAGTTAATGCGCTTACCTCACCTACTCATCTGTTCAGTTTTCATTTTTTTTGTTTTATACGCACCACAGCCATTATTAAGTTTATTTGCTACTGAATTTAATGTTGCTCCTGCTGTTGCAGGCAGCTTAATGACGGCCACTATGCTGCCTTTAGCTATTGCCCCTTTGGTGTATGGACTGTTTTTAGCTAAGCGAAACCCTTTATTAATATTACGCTTCGCTATGTTGTTACTGGGTGTGGGTTGTATCTTATTTATTTATGCCCCGAGTTTTGAATTACTTCTACTGGTAAGGTTTTTACAAGGACTGACTTTACCTGCAGCATTGACTGCCATGACCAGCTTTATTGGTATGAGCTATCAAGCAGATACATTACAAAAAAATATGACGCTATATATAGGTAGTACGATTGTCGGTGGTTATTTTGGTCGTGTATTGGCTGCGCTCTTTAGCGATGTTTGGTCGTGGCAGAGTTTTTATTACCTAATAACAGCCATGCTGATTATTCTAGCGTTAAGTATTCCCCATAAACGTTTTAATCTCGTTAAATCAACCGAGGTTTTATCGCCATTAGATTATATAAAACAACTTAAAGAGGGCTCTGCACTTAAGCTCTATGGTGCCATTTTTTGTATGTTTTTTTGCTTTGCAGCATTATTAAACTACTTGCCTTTTATTTTAAAAAATACCTTTTTAATTAATAACACGCGCGACATTGGCTTTGTTTATAGTGGCTATTTGGTGGGTGCTTTGGCTTCTATTTTCACTCCTTGGCTATTAAAAAAAATGACTTCAGCCTGGCGATTGTTGGCCGCGGTATTCGTGTTTTATAACCTCAGTATTGTGTTATTAATGAGTCATTCACTGTTGTTGTTTTTAATTGCATTCACACTCTTTTGCGGCGCTATGTTTGTGATTCATTCCACAGCGGCACCACTGGTTAATAAAATCAGTCACGCACCGCCAAGCGTTACCAACGGGTGCTATGTATCATTTTATTACAGCGGCGGCGCACTGGGCTCGTTATTACCAGGGGTGGTTTATCAAACTCATGGACAAACGGCGTTTATGGCAACATTACTCGCTGTATGTTTGTGTGGACTGAGGCTTATTTTGTGGGCTCAACGCGATGGCAAAAACATCACCCGCGGCTGATGCTCAGTAAAGTCAAAAAAACGCAGTAAATCAGGCTTAGTTAATAACCATGTTTGGGTATTTTCAAACGGGTGGCAATGAAATAAATCGCCAAACCAAATATCTTGATCAAGCCAAAGCGTTACATCACGCTGTTTGTCGTTCATTAAGCTGAGCATTGACACACAACCAGGTGCAACCTTTAAGTACTTAGCCAAGCGCTCATTAGAGGCAAACCCTAAGCGCGATAGGCCTTGCTGTTTAGACAACGATTTTAAATCGAGTTGTTTATCATGCGCGGTGATCACTAAAAAATGACGCTTACCTTCATTGTCTCGCAAAAATAGGTTTTTTAAACGTGTTCCTGGGCGATTTACCATCAGTTCATCGGCATCTAAACTGCCATGTAGCGCTGGATGTTCTATTACGTCATATTCTATATTTAGTTGGGCTAACACTGCCGCTAGTTTTTGTTTATCCGCTAACATACTACAAACAACGCCCTCTTAATTGCACACTTAAATCACGCCATAGTACTTCGTTTATTTCATGCTTATTTGCACAATAGTTACGCTGTGCTAGTTCTTTATTAAGAAACTCTACCGCTTGATCTTCTAATTGTAATTTTAAAACACTCGACTCTTCAAAATGCTCTTGCTCAGCAAAACGCTGAACATCACTGCGGGTTAGTCTTTTATTGATATTAATTTGCTCACGACTTTTAGCCTTTACAGAAACCACATAAGCAAAAAGCTTGTTACCTTGCTCATCAAGGGTGTCATAAAATTGTTTATTATTAATTTCGTAGGGCGGTTCATCTACTGAACTGGCACAACCAAAAAGGAAAATCATGAAAACTAACGCGTATTTTTTCATTATGTATTGTCGTTTTAGTAAATATTGAGCTCGAGTTTAACAAAAATTAGTTAAAACGGAAAAATTTGTGAAAAAATACTTGACCAAAATCGTAAAAATATTTAAAGTTCACCCCGCTTGAGACTCAGCACTTAAGCATTTACAGTCTATGTAAATTAGGAATGTGGGGCTATAGCTCAGCTGGGAGAGCGCCTGCCTTGCACGCAGGAGGTCAGCAGTTCGATCCTGCTTAGCTCCACCACTTTCCTACTCTCTCCTTTAAGTAATATCCTTATTTTTATATTCTAAATAAATTTCTCTGTTAATAATTTTTTGCCCTGTTTTAATCTTTATGTTTGCTTAGTTGTTTGATTTTGCTAAATCGAGATCAAAAATGCCGAGCAAAAGCCCGGCATTTTTATCGTTTATTAGGTTGGGTAAGTTATTCGCGAACTTGACCAACACCATTAACTAAATATTTCTCAGTCGTTAGTGACTCAAGCCCCATTGGACCATAAGCATGCAACTTAGTCGTTGCAATACCAATCTCGGCGCCTAAACCTAGTTGTGAGCCATCAGAGAAACGTGATGACGCATTAACCATAACAACCGATGCATCCACACTACGTTGGAATAACTCTGCCGCAGCATCGTTTTTAGTACAGATAACTTCGGTATGATTTGAGCCAAATTGAGCAATGTGCTCAACGGCTGCATCAAAGCTTGGCACTATACGAATAGCAATTTCTAAATCTAAATATTCTTCACCAAATTCGTTATCTGCAAGCACAGTGGCATTATCAAAGTACTCAGCCGCTTTGGCATCAGCATTTATTTTTACGCCTTCTTGGCGAAGCACTACCGCGCAGAGGTTTAAAAACTCATCAGCAACATCTTGGTGTACTACTAACCCTTCTAAGGCATTACATACGCCAGTACGTTGAGTTTTACCGTTAAGTAGTAGATTAAGTGCCACTTCTAAGTCTGCATCTTTATCTACGTATAAATGACACACGCCTTTAAAGTGCTGAATAACAGGAATTGTACTGTTTTCTGTTACATAGTTAATAAGCCCTTCACCGCCACGTGGGATAATTAAATCAATACTGTCGCGTTGCTGCATTAATTCCATTAGTAAAGCACGGTCAGGATCTGGAATAACTGAAATTAGCGCCGTTGGCAAACCATGTTTAGTAAGCACGCTGTGCATTACACTAGCAATGGCTTGTGAGCTTTTAAGCGCTTCTTTACCACCGCGCAAAATAACACCATTACCCGACTTAAAGCACAATGCACCCGCGTCAGCCGTTACATTAGGTCGTGCTTCGTAAATCATACATACCACGCCCAGTGGTACACGCATTTTTCGAATTTTAATGCCATTTGGACGTTCAGTGATATCACGTAACTGGCCAACCGGATCATCAAGTGAAACAATCACTTCGATACCTTCAGCCATCGCTTCAATGCGCTCATCATTTAATGTTAAACGGTCTATCATTGACGCTGCTAAATTATTGTCACGCGCAGCGCTTAGGTCACTTTCGTTTTCTTTGATTATAAATTCTTTTTGATCTCTTAATGCCGCTGCCATATCGGTTAACACGTTGTTTTTAGCCTCGGTATCGAGTAAAGCAAGTGTATGTGCAGCTTTTGCTGCTTGGCGTGATATATCCGTAATTAAACTCATGACTTCTCCAATAATGCGATATCTTTTTCTGAAATAATTGGTCCAATTGAATCCTGCATTTTTTCGCTGAATTCACTCTGCTCGTTGTCTGCAATAAAGTTTAACAAACAGCTACTGTAATTTGCTGTGGCTTTAGCTAAACGCGTACCATCTTCACTGCGAACTAAGATAGTATCGCCCACAGCAAACTCGCCATGTACTTCCTTGATCTCATCGCCTCGTAAACAGCCGTCTTCGCCTTCTAGTGAATCATCAAATGACCCATCGACAACCACTTCACCTTGTTCATTTGCGGTATGTGTCATCCAGTGAATAGAGTCTTGCATTGGTTTTTCATAAGGCAAGAACACACTACCTGGATTTTCGCCCGCTAATAAACGAGTAAAGGTTTCTTCTTTAAAGCCATTAATAATATACGTTGCAATACCATGTGATGTGGCTTTTTCTGCCGCTTCAATCTTGGTTTTCATACCACCGGTGCCTACTGCACTGGTAGCACATCCTGCCATAGCATAAATAGAATCATCAATTGATTTTATTTCAGGCAATAATACGGCATCGTCATGCAGATTTGGGTTTTTGTCATACAGCCCATCTACATCTGAAAAAATCATTAATGCGTCAGCGTCAGCGGCAGCTGCCACCATCGCTGATAAGTTATCGTTATCACCCACTTTTAAATCATCTGTTGTCACCGCATCATTTTCATTAATGATAGGTAGCACGCCGTGTTCTAACAATGTAAATACGGTTTCACGGATACTCTGGTAACGCTCACGGTCACGTAAATCACCATGAGTTAATAATAGCTGTGCTGATGGAAAATCAAAGAAACGATCCCACATGGCCATCATTTCTGTTTGCCCTGCTGCTGCCATGGCTTTTTTCATAACAACTGAGCGCGGCTTCTCTGATGGAAATAAATGCGAGCCTGCCGCTACAGAGCCTGATGACACTAAAATAACCTCTATACCACGTGCGCGACAGTGAACGATAAACTGTGCGATGGTTAACAAGTAGCGTGAACGACAGCCATCTTGATCGGGTGCAATTAAGGCACTGCCCACTTTAAGTACGATACGTCGCCAATTTAACTTTTGCATAAATGCTCAACTTTCCATTTTATTTGTATTCATCACACTGATGAATGAAACCAGGTCGCTATGTTTAAAACATAACGTCGAATTTGTTTATCATTGCCCACACTTTTTTTACACACGCGTACACCGTCTCTAAAACCATTGTTTTAAATTGAGATGCAAAAAATAAATAGTATTAACCCAATAAAATTGGATTGTACTA
>NZ_PNCV01000050.1:0-3606 GCF_005886925.1 Pseudoalteromonas sp. S3260 | reverse complement strand
GACCTCCGGCTACCCGATTATTCAACCGTGGCTGTTAAACCACGACGTTTAAGTAAGGCTGATGTGTCTGGCTCTTGGCCACGAAATGCTTTAAACGATTCCATCAGGTCACGCGAGTTACCGACTTCTAAAATTTCTTTACGGTATTTGTCACCTAGTTCACGTTTTAAGCCACCTTGCTCTTGTACATAAGCAAATGCATCAGCAGCTAAAATTTCACTCCACATGTAGGCATAGTAGCCTGCAGAGTAACCGCCCCCCATTGAATGAGAAAAGAATGCAGACTTATAACGCGGCGGCACAAATGGCACGTTAACGCCGTGTTTTGTTAAAACATCTTGCTCAAATTTTTCAATATCTTGCAGTGGGGCATCTGCTGGTAATGAATGCCATTCCATATCTAATAAAGCAGCAGATACATACTCTAATGTATCAAAACCTTGGTTAAAGCTTCTTGATTTAATTACTTTTTCAAGTAATTCATCCGGAATAGGCTCGCTTGTTTGATAATGTTTAGCATAGTTAGCAATTACTTCAGGGTGCATTGCCCAATCTTCTTCAAACGTAGACGGGAATTCAACAAAGTCTCTTGATACTGACGTACCAGATAAGGTTGGGTATTTTACTTTTGAAAGCATACCGTGCAAGCCATGGCCAAGCTCATGGAACATAGTGGTTGTTTCATCGTAGCTAATAAGTGTCGGCTCACCTTTGGCGCCTTTTTGAATGTTCATAACATTCACGACAACAGGTTTTTGCCCATGCAAACCAGACTGTTTAACAAACGAGCTCATCCATGCGCCGCCACGTTTACCTTCACGCGCAAAATAATCAGCAAAAAAGATAGCTAGGCTTTCACCATTTGCGTCAAATACTTCATATGCTTTTACATCTGGGTGATACACAGGTAGATCGTTACGTGGCTTAAATGTAATGCCATACAAACGATTCATGGTAAAGAATACACCGTCTTCTAATACACGGTTAAACTCAAAATATTCTTTTACTGCTTTTTCATCAAGGTTGTACTTATCTTGACGTACTTGCTCGGCATAATATAACCAATCCCATGGTTTAAGTTCGAACTGCTCTGCAGATGCATTTATTTTTTCTTGAATATCGGCAGCTTCTAACGCTACATTTTGAGTTAGCCTTGGCACCATGCTAGCAAACATATCAAATACAGCTTGTGTTTTTTTAGCCATTTGCGACTCTAAACCAAATTCAGCCCAGCTGTTGTAGCCAAGTAGCTTTGCTTTTTGTGCTCTTAATTTAACTAGTTGCGCAACAATGTCACGATTACTAAATTCACCATCTAGCGCGCGCTCTGAAGATGCACGCCACACTTTCTCGCGCAAATCACGGTTTTGTAATGAAGCTAAAACAGGCTGGCGAGTGGTATTGGTGATTTTAATTAAATACTGCCCTTCGTGGCCGGCTTCTGTGGCTGCATTAGCAAATTGTTCAATTTGACCTGCCGATAAGCCAGCTAACTCTTTTTGGTCTTTTACGATGACAACATTACTTTTACTTAGCGCAAGTAAGTTTTGTGAAAACTGTGTCGTTAAGGTTGATAGCGATGAGTTAATATCACGTATTTGCTGCTTTTGTTCATCATTAAGCTGAGCGCCTGAGCGCACAAAACGTTTATAGTAAACGTCTAATAGTCGTGTTTCTTGCGCTGTTAATGCTAAAGAGTCTGTTTTTTCAAAAAGTGTGGCTACTTTTTTAAATAACGCATCATTTAAAAAGATGTTGTCTCTGTGCGCTGCAAGCTTTGGTGCAAGTTCTTTTTGAAGCTCACGACGCGCTGGGTTTGAGCTAGAGCCTGCAAGGTTGTAAAAAATGCTGCTTGTACGCGTTAATAACTCGCCACTTTGCTCAAGTGCCACGATGGTGTTTTCAAAAGTCGTAGGGGCTGTATTATTAATAATGTCTTGTACTTGCGCCATTTGCTGCGCCATACCTTGATTAAAGGCAGGTAAAAAATGCTCATCTTTGATGACTGCAAAGTCAGGGGTTTCGTACTGTAGTGTGCTTTTTTCTAATAATGGGTTGGTAGCTTGTTTTGCTTGCGCTGAAACACTTTGCGCAGTAGTTTGCTGTTTGTTGTCAGCGTTTACATTTGGCTCAGAGCAGCCCGAAAGTAATAACGCAGAGCTGATTGCCGTGGCGAGTAAAGTTTTCATATTTACATTCTCTTATTATTGTAACCAGTCGTTACCTTGTCATTAATCAAGTAAGAGTACGTTGACTTAAATGTAACTACACTTAGGTTGCGATAAAGTCTGAATTAACTGCGACGAGCTGTTAAGTTATATGCCCCATAGTGCATTTTTTGACGAGCGAGTAAAATATAAAGCAGTAAATAGGAGGGGCGTTGAGTGACTTAAATACGCCAGCGATGCTTAATTTATTTACCTATCTAGTTATTTATCGACGCACGTCTTTTGGTGCGCCACCTTTTGGCCAGTCATCCGCTTTATTGGCAAAAATAGGGCGTTCTAAATGTGAAAAATAATAAGCAATATCAACAGCTTGTTGCTCGGTTAACATGCCTTCTTGGCCCAATGGCATATTTCCTTTAATAAATGCCGCTGCGGTGTAAGTGCGTGCCATACCTGCACCATCATTAAACGACTGACTGCCGGCAATGGCTGGGAACATGTAAGTATTATTAGGATATAAGCCTTGACCGTCTAGTTGGTGACAACTTGCACAGTGCTGAACGTAAAGAGTTTTTCCGTTATCGGCGTTTGGTACTAGCTCTTTATTAATAGTGACAAAACCTGTGTTGTCTTGCAGATCGTTTTTGTTTTTTATATTTTGTGATAAAAAGTTCATGTAGCTGACAATAGCCTGCATAGGCACTGAATTAGTAGGCAGTGGCTGACCGTTCATTGAGCGTTGAAAACAGCCATTAATTCTGTCTTCAATGGTGTTTATTTTTGCATTACGTGAACGATACTTTGGATATACCACATTCATGCCCACATAAGGCGCGGCTTTGGCTACACGCCCTTCATTAAGATGGCAAGTGCTACAATTGAGCTTATTATTTACGTTATTGGGAAGTTGTTTATAGGTATCAATAATTAATAAGCGCCCATAACGAATTAAATCCGACTCAGGGCTGGCATCGAGCTCATTAATAGCGGGCGTTACTAGGGTGTTGAGGTTGTAGAATTACTCTTTTTAGGAACTGGTTCTACACATTTCACTTGATTATTTTTTAACCTTGAACCCACAGGGTTACTGTGATCTAATAGATATTATTCACCCACGGTAAATTGTTATGGCCAACTATAAGCCTGACTTATCCTGCCAAAATAAATTCATTCCAATCAATTTTGCTGAGCAAATATTGCCAGGTACATTTGAGTATGCGCTTTGTTATATTGTCGAAAATAAACTCGATTTGTCGGGCTTTGACGCGTGGTATAACAATGATAAAACGGGCGCGGCGGCGTATCCACCTTCAGTGATGCTAAAGATTATTTTGCTCGGCTATGCACATGGTTTGATCAGCAGCCGCCGTATTGCTAAGGCGTGTGAGACGAATATTTTGTTCATGAGTGTGTCGGGTCACGGCAAGATCATTATAAA
>NZ_PNCV01000005.1:0-1910 GCF_005886925.1 Pseudoalteromonas sp. S3260 | reverse complement strand
CCATTTAATAAACGTTTACGTTTGTTGATTGGTATCTACTTTAGTATTCAATATTAACTTCTGGCGAAGTTAAACTGTCACAAAACAAAGACCCGTTTGGGTTGTATGGTTAAGTGACTAAGCGTACACGGTGGATGCCTTGGCAGTTGGAGGCGATGAAGGACGTATTAACTTGCGATAAGCCTAGTCAAGCTAGTAAAAAGCACTTGAGACTAGGATTTCCGAATGGGGAAACCCACCTGCTTGCAGGTATCGTTAACTGAATACATAGGTTAACGAGGCGAACGCGGAGAACTGAAACATCTAAGTACCCGTAGGAAAAGAAATCAACCGAGATTCCGATAGTAGCGGCGAGCGAAATCGGAACAGCCCTTAAGCTTATTATGTGTTAATGGAAGGCTCTGGAAAGTGCCACGATACAGGGTGATAGTCCCGTACATGAAAATGCATTTTAAGTGAAATCGAGTAGGTCGGAGCACGTGAAACTTTGACTGAATATAGGTGGACCATCATCTAAGGCTAAATACTCCCAACTGACCGATAGTGAACCAGTACCGTGAGGGAAAGGCGAAAAGAACCCCTGTGAGGGGAGTGAAATAGAACCTGAAACCGTGTACGTACAAGCAGTAGGAGCCCACTTGTTGGGTGACTGCGTACCTTTTGTATAATGGGTCAGCGACTTATATTTTGTAGCGAGGTTAACCGATTAGGGTAGCCGTAGGGAAACCGAGTCTTAACTGGGCGAATAGTTGCAAGGTATAGACCCGAAACCCGGTGATCTAGCCATGGGCAGGTTGAAGGTTGAGTAACATCAACTGGAGGACCGAACCCACTAACGTTGAAAAGTTAGGGGATGACCTGTGGTTAGGAGTGAAAGGCTAATCAAACCGGGAGATAGCTGGTTCTCCCCGAAATCTATTTAGGTAGAGCCTCGGACGAATACTTACGGGGGTAGAGCACTGTTAAGGCTAGGGGGTCATCCCGACTTACCAACCCTTTGCAAACTCCGAATACCGTAAAGTACTATCCGGGAGACACACGGCGGGTGCTAACGTCCGTCGTGAAGAGGGAAACAACCCAGACCGCCAGCTAAGGTCCCAAAGTCATAGTTAAGTGGGAAACGATGTGGAAAGGCCCAGACAGCCAGGAGGTTGGCTTAGAAGCAGCCATCCTTTAAAGAAAGCGTAATAGCTCACTGGTCGAGTCGGTCTGCGCGGAAGATGTAACGGGGCTAAACTATGCACCGAAGCTGCGGATTCATCTTAGGATGAGTGGTAGGGGAGCGTTCTGTAAGCGGTTGAAGGTGTACCGGGAGGTATGCTGGACGTATCAGAAGTGCGAATGCTGACATGAGTAACGATAATGCGGGTGAAAAACCCGCACGCCGGAAGACCAAGGGTTCCTATCCCATGTTAATCAGGGTAGGGTAAGTCGACCCCTAAGGCGAGGCCGAAAGGCGTAGTCGATGGGAAACGGATTAATATTTCCGTACTTGGTATAATTGCGATGGGGGGACGGAGCAGGCTAAGCAAGCATGGCGATGGTAGTCCATGTGAAAGTGTGTAGGCTAGTGACTTAGGTAAATCCGGGTTGCTGTTAGGCTGAGACACGAGACGAGCACCCAAGGGTGTGAAGTTGCTGATGCCATACTTCCAGGAAAAGCCTCTAAGCTTCAGATTATACCGAATCGTACCCCAAACCGACACAGGTGGTCAGGTAGAGAATACTAAGGCGCTTGAGAGAACTCGGGTGAAGGAACTAGGCAAAATCGTACCGTAACTTCGGGAGAAGGTACGCTCCGATTGGTGATGAGACTTGCTCTCTAAGCTGATTGGAGCCGCAGTGACCAGGTGGCTGGGACTGTTTATTAAAAACACAGCACTGTGCAAAATCGCAAGATGACGTATACG
>NZ_PNCV01000049.1:0-20155 GCF_005886925.1 Pseudoalteromonas sp. S3260 | reverse complement strand
TAAAATGCGCTAGCCGTGTGTGTCGGGTGATATTCAACCTCATTACACATCGGTAGCGGGATTCGTGGCCAAAATGCACGAACAGATTGAACCGCTGTTTACGCAAGTACTGATGATATGCGACGAAGAAGGCTTGATAGGTCGCAACATGTTTGCCATTGATGGATGCAAATTGAAATCGAATGCGAGTAAAGAATGGAGCGGCACATTCGATGAGCTAGGGCGTAAAAAAGCAAAACTAGAACGCGCGAGTAAACGTATTATCGAACGTCACCAATCACAAGATAGCCTGAGCGAAGAGTTGATAACACAGGATTTAAAGCAAAAAGAAAAGCTGGATAAAAGTGCAGATAAAATCACGGAGTTCTTAGCGACCCACGAGGAAAAAACGGGCAGCAAAGGCAAGCCCATTAAAAGTAATATTACCGACCCCGATAGCGCGAAAATGACCACGTCAAAAGGCACAATCCAAGGCTACAATGGGATAGCGATAAATGACGATAAACATCAAATTATACTGCAAGCACAGGCATGGGGCTCGGTGGGTGAGCAACAAACCTTGCAGCCAGCAGTTAAGCAATTAAAGCAGCAGCTTGATAAATTGAATACCGACAAATCAACAGACGAACAAACGATTAAGTTCACCGCAGACAGTGGGTTTAATAGCGAAGCGAATCTTGAATACATGGCGAAAAGTGGCTTTGATACTTACATTGCGGATAACCAATTTAGAAAACGAAACCCGTTATTTAAAGACAGCGAAACATACGAAACAGAGCAAGAAAAACGCCGACTAAAACGCAGTAAAGGTAAGCCACGCTTATTTACTTCAGAGGACTTCCATTATGATGAAACGACACAAACCTGCCGCTGTCCCGCAGGCAATGACATGTGGCGAAGTGGTATCAATGTAAAAAGCCACAACCAAAAATACACGCGATTCTGCGGTTACTTAAAAGATTGCAAAGTATGCCCACTGCAACAGCAATGCATGCGACAGCCACCGACAAAAACAGGGCGGCAAGTACAGTTTAAAAATGATGAATCGCGTAAACAGCTCAGCTATATCGACAAAATGAAGGCCAAAATAGACAGCCCAATGGGACGACGACAGTACAGTAAAAGACTCGGCTGTATAGAGCCAGTGTTCGGGAATATTACTGTTAATAAAGGCATGAATAAGTTGACCTTACGTGGACAAACGAAAGTGAATGCGCAATGGCAGTTGTATTGCCTTGTTCATAATCTAGAAAAGCTGAGAAACACGATGCATTAATTAGCGTAAGCCCTTATCACCTCAAATAATCCACTCAAACACCTGTGATACCTTCCAAAACGCCCATTAAAGCAACAGCAAATCCTCTTTTATATTTTACGTAAAATCGAAGTAACCGATTGAATCAAAATAGGAACTCGGCTATGGTTAATGCATCAATAAAAATAAATTAAAAACGAGTTATTCTACAGGCTCGTTAGGGTGATTTGCTGATAAGTTTATAATTGTGGGCGCATTACTTAACGCTTTTTGCACAAGTGATTGTGCTTCTTGTGAGCATACGGGCAAAGTAAATAACGTCGCTAATACAACACTAAAATGAACTTTAAACATAATTAAAACCTAAATAAAAAGAATAAAACGACAGTGCCATTATTACTGCAATGTGGCTGAGTATTTTAATACCGCTGAATTAGTTAGGTGAATCAGTAAACCGTGACCCACTATCATTAAAATATAGTTAATGATTACTTAAAGGGTTAATAATTTAGTTAGTTTGATTATTGAACAGCAGTGCTTAGGTGGAGGTGTCATTAGTTTGTGATTAATTTATATAAGTTTGGTATGCATAGCCAAATGATTATGAACCATAACGCTATGCAAAGTGAGGTGTTTTTTGACTATTTTATTTACAGTTATAGTCCATAATTTTGTGTGACAAAGCGCTAAGTATGTCCACTACTTTAAAACTTGCTTGCTCCATAAGAGATACTTTTTCTACAGCAGTATTGATATCGCCTAATTGGAATGCTTCTAAAGCAGCAAAGCCATTCTTATGGACATCTTCATGTGGTTGCTCTAATGCTTTAAAGTCGTTAATGCTTGAATATTTTAATGCACCTTCACCTTGGTAATACCATTTACCTAAACGACACATGGTATGATCAGAAAAGTCTTCTGCAGTCTTATTTGATTGGCCTAAAATGACTTTATAAATATCGTATTTCCATACAATGTGATCCATTTTTACTGTTTGAATAAATGCATCGGCACTTGAATTAACAATAACGCTATACATATTTTGTGATAGTTCAACCACCTTTTTAGCGGTAGCATCAATTTCTGATGAGCTATTTGCAATGCCATCACTTTCTTCGCTAACGTTAGTAATGTTAGTTACAACGCTTTGCATTTGCTCATTGACCTTAGCTATTAAATTAGAGATCTCGTTAGATGCATCAGAAGAGCGCTGAGCGAGCGTCCTTACTTCATCTGCCACAACAGCAAAGCCTCGTCCTTGCTCTCCGGCTCTAGCGGCCTCGATAGCCGCATTGAGTGCAAGTAAATTTGTTTGATCAGAAATCCCTTTAATTATGTTTACAAAATCATTAATTCCGATTGTTACTGACTGCAATTCTTTAACGGATTTAGTGGCTGATTTTGTATCTCTTGAGATATTATGTGTTGACGATGAAGTCGTTGCTAACATATCTAAAATTGTATCAAGTAATTCTTGGGATGACTTAAATGACGTAATATCATTAATTAGTTTATGTGAAGTTGAGGCTAAGCTTTCTCTGATGTCACTAATTAAATCAGATGACTGTAATGATAATGTGTTTAATTCACGCTGTTTTACAAAGGCTGTATCATTTGCTATTTCATTGTCGTTTTGTTGTGATTGCTCGCTGTTTGCTGCTAACAATTGCGCTTCAAGCTTTTCATTGGTTTTTTTTAATTGAATTAACTCGTTATTTAACTCATTAATTTTGTTTTTATATTTTGAATTGAACAGCATGTAGACCCCAATTTAAACACAGAAAATAAACGTATATTTTTTATTAAATTTACCTGAACATTGATTACTTTATTCGATTTTTTACAGGGGCGGAATTGACGTCCACCCAGGTCGATTTTTATAAAAGTAAGTTACAACACTATAATAGATGCTTTATAACCTTTTGGTAAATAAACTTTTCTTTTAATGCTTATAATAAGCTTGTTTAAGGTGAACACTGCTTTAGAAGTTAGTACTTCCTAATTGATTTACTCAACTGGGCTTGAAACTCATCAGGGAATAAAATTGTGCCGTCGTCTTCTTCGGTAGGGAACACGGCCACCAGTAAGTCGTCTTCTTCAAGGCCAGGTGTCCAGCGGCTAAACCAATCGTTTGTTGGAATTGCTTTAGGTGTACAGCCTTGCCATTCGCCGGTTGCCCAGGCTTGTGCGAACTCTCGTGTTGGCCATACCGGCACGCAATCGTCGTCCTCGTTAGTGAGCATTACGCAGCCGTCGTCATCGTTTAAAATCCACACTTGCTTAAATTGCTGCACGGTTTCGTACATGTATGCGAGTCGTTTTTTTGCGCCAAGGCCTAAAATTACGTCGTCTTGCTTTGATAAATTATCGGTGGTCATTTTTGGCTCTCTCTCACTGTGGAGTATACAAAGAGCAGCGAGCTGCTGCGCTTTAAAATTTAGTTTAGCTGATGGCTGCTAGTAGCTCATTGGCTAGTTGGTTTAGTGCGTCGGGGTCTTGGTTTGTTAATGCGTAGGTGCGTAATCCATATATACCCATAACACAAAATCGTGCCAGCTCTATGGCACTTCGGCCATTGGTAATTTCTTTATTATCAATTGCTTTTTGTAACTGCTGCGCAAAAGCATGCTCATATGCAGTTAAATTAGTACGCAATACGTGGCAAATTTGTGGATCGTTACCCTCTACCTCGCTAATGCTTTTTGTGAGCAGGCACACTTTGGTTGCTTCACCGTCAACGCATTCTTGCACAATGATATTAAGGTATTGTTTCAGCGTATCTAAAATACAACTGCTGTGCTCAAACAGAGCAGTAAATTGAGTATTGCGATCGGTTTGGTATTGCTCAGTAGCGGCTAAAAAAATGCCTTTTTTACTTCCAAATGCTGCGTATAACGAGCCCGGATGTAAATGGGTTGCTTGAGTCAGTTTTTGCATACTGGTTTTTGCATAACCGTGAAGCATAAACATCGCCATTGCTTGGCGCAGTACAAACTCTGTATCAAATTCTGCAGTTCTCATAATGACTCTTCTCGTTGGCAGAGTAGGTAAAGCGAACTTTCAGCAATAATCCTACCTTAAGCAGCGTTTAGGTAAAGCAGTTTACGCAATCTTGAACAAAGTTTCAAAATTATACTTGAATATTCATTCAAGTGACCTTATCTTGAATGTACATTCAACAAAGGATAAACATTATGTCGACAGACTTACTTTCACCTTTTAAATTAAATAACAGCATTGAACTGCAAAACCGCGTACTAATGGCACCACTAACTCGTTGTATGGCAGATGACAATTTAGTGCCTACACAAGCGATGGTTGATTACTACGCTCGCCGTGCTGATGTAGGATTAATTATTAGTGAAGCAATTATTATTCGTGCCGATGCACAAGGTTACCCAAATACACCGGGTATCTTCACTAGTGAACAAGTTCAAGGTTGGAAAAAAGTCACTGACGCCGTGCATGCCAATGGCGGTAAAATGTTCGCGCAATTATGGCATGTTGGCCGTGTTGCTCACCCTCACTTTTTTGGTGGTGATGTTCTGGCGCCATCGGCGATAGGGGTTGAAGGTTCAGTACCACGTATGCGCGAGCTAACTTATATTACGCCAAAAGCTGCCACTAAAGACGATATTAAAGGCTTAGTGGCTGACTACGCTAAAGCGGCAGAAAACGCGATGGAAGCAGGTTTTGACGGCGTGGAAATTCATGGTGCTAATGGCTATTTAATTGACCAATTTTTACATTATGCTGCCAATGAGCGTGATGACGAGTACGGCCAAACACCAGAAAACATGTCGCGTTTTGCACTCGAAGTAACTGATGCCATTATTGATGTGGTAGGCAATGAGCGTACCGCTATGCGTTTAACACCCGGTGCTTATTTTAACATGAGCGAAGATAATCGCGATAAAGCGGTGTTCGACTATTTATTACCTGAGCTTGAAAACCGCAAACTAGCCTATTTACATGGCGGTATTTTTGACGACAGCATGCGTTTTGATTCACTAGAAGGTAAATCAACCTCTGAATTTTTACGAGCTGGTTATGCAAGTACCTTAGTGGGTGTAGGTAGTTATAGTTTTGAAACTGCCAAACAAGCGATCAACGATAATAAATTTGATTTAATTGCCATTGGTCGCCCACTTATTGCTAACCCAGATTACATTAGCAAAATTAAAAATGGTGAAGAAGTGACACCTTATAGTGATGAGATGCTTGCTGAATTGAAATAGCAGCTAATTTAGTAAAAACGATAGGGCACTCATGGGCAACTATGAGTGTCTTTTTTTATACATTTGTTTGCCATAATTAACTCATATTTGTTTAACCTGTTTGTCAATAAAATTGCCCCTCGTTGTCATATTTAAAAAATAGACTGTGCCCGCTTTCATAATTACCTTTTATAATTAGAATCAAACGGGACAACAATGTACGCTTTAAAAAATAAATCGATTTTGAGCATGGCTGTGGCCATGGCGGTATCAACTTCAGCTTATGCTAACGATAACGTGATAGAAGAAGTAACCGTTACTGCAAAACCAACCAGTTATGCAAACAACGTTATTGAACCTGCCATGCTTGAGCAACAAAGCTCGGTATCGAGTGTGTTATCAGTAATAGATAACTTACCTGGCATTAGCATAAACGAAGGCGACGCATTTGGCGGCGACGATTGGTCAACCACTATTACCATGCGTGGTTTTAGTATTGACTCAAACCAGCAGCAATTAGGTATGACGGTAGACGGCATTCCTAATGGTGGCTCTAATTATGGTGGCGGGGCTAAAGCGAATCGTTATCTCGATAGCGAAAACTTGGTGACAGTGGAAGTTGGCCAAGGTACCTCAGACATTAAATCGGCCTCATTAGAGGCATTAGGCGGTACTTTTAATTTTGTAAGTAAAGCACCGAGTTTAGATAAAAGCACCACCTTTGCTTATACCTCCGGCAGCCATGACGCAAGTCGCTATTACGTTAAACACGAAACTGGCACCATTTTTGATAATACTCAAGCGTATGTGAGTTATTCGCAAACCGATACTAGCCGCTGGATTGGCTCGGGCAGCAATGGCGGAAAAGATAACCAACATGCTGAAGCGAAATTTGTCACCACCCTTGATGAGCTAACTATTACAGGGCGTTTATCTTACGATGATGTAAGCGAGACGAATTATAATAGCGTGAGCTTGGCACAATTTGAACAAACTCCAGATTGGGATCAGCTAACATGGAACTGGACAGGCGTTCCGCACTTTGACCAAATGTTTGCAGAAGGTTGGGGAACGCTACGTGAAAATACTCTAGGATATTTAAAGTTTGAATACGCGATTTCACCTACCTCATTGTTAACCATTAGCCCTTATTACCATAAAAATTCTGGTCGTGGTGATTGGATCCCACCTTATTTAACATCCCCTGTAGATGAAAATGGCAACCCAACCACCGAGGGGGGCACCAACGCAGGCTCTTATGGCTTTACAGATAGTAATGGCAACCCACTTGCTCCCAACGCAGGTTGTACCGCAAGTTTAAATTGGCCGTGGGAGTCGGGTCCTGAGCTTAACCCTGCATGTTACGACGCTGATGCCACGCCTGTTATGTCTTATCGTCATACACATTATAAAAAAGATCGTTTAGGGGTAACTGCTAATTATCAAGCAAGCATTGGCATGCACGATATAGAAGCGGGTTTTTGGTATGAGCAAAGCGACCGTGATGAGTCGCGTGATTGGCATAAAGTAATCGATGCCCGTATTTATCATCATTTTGATAACACCCCTTATTGGACGCAATATAAAAACACCTTTGAGACCGATACGCTCAAATGGTACGCCCAAGACTCAATGGCATTTGGCGACTTAACCCTTAATCTAGGGGTGAAAAAGTACTTAGTAGACATAGAAAAGTATGACCACTATAAAAACGCCACAACAGCTAAAGTAAACAGTGATTCAGACCTTCTATTTAGTGGCGGCATTTTGTATCAGCTAAATAGTAATACTGAGTTATTTACCAGCTATAGCGAAAACTTTGCCGCTATTAAAGACGGTGTGCTTGAACGCGATAGCTCTGACTTATCAGCAATTAAGCCAGAAACCGCTGAAAATATTGACCTGGGTGTACGCTATCAAAATAATGCACTTAAACTAACGGCAACGGCCTATTCAATTGAATTTGATAACCGTATCACCTTTATAGCACCTGGCAGCGATACCGGCGGTATAGACTACACCATAGGCACTAACGGCTCGTACCTCAATGTGGGCGGTATTGAGTCCAAAGGTTTAGAGCTGTCAGCAAGTTACATGCTTAATAATGAGTGGAATGTATATAGCTCATACACCAATAATAGCTCTGAATACAAAGGCGATGCGCCAGGCTTTGAAGCAGGAGGCAAAGTAATTGACTCAGTGGATGATTTATTTGTGCTTTCAACCGATTATTACAGCGGTGATTTCCGCTTTGGTTTATCGGCTAAATACACCGGTGAGCGTGGCGATGTAGATAGCTACACCGTGCTTGATTTAAACGCAGGTTATTCAGCCGAAGTTAACGCAGGCCCGTTTAAAGCCGTTGATATTGCCTTTGTGGTTTATAACATTACCGATAAAAGTTACTTGGCAGGTGGTACGGGCAATGGGAGTACTTACTTTATCGGCTCGCCACGCACAGCAGCGGTTACATTAACGGCTACTTTTTAAACCTAAAGTAATCTTATATAAGCCCATCATCGATGGGCTTTTTACACTATAAAGTTGATGAGAACACCATGAAAAGCATGATAAAAATTATCGGGTTAAGTTTAATTTTATTGTTTAATAATGTGGCATTGGCTGCTCAACAAAATGTAGTGTTAGTCACCCTTGACGGCGTGCGCTGGCAGGAAGTATTTAATGGTGCCGATAACAAGCTGATTAATAATAAAGAGTTTGTTAAGCAACCAGCGCAATTAAAGAGCCAATTTTGGCATGAAAGTCCGCAACAGCGCCAGCAATTATTAATGCCATTTTTAACTCAAACCATTGCAAAGCAAGGCGTTATTATTGGCGATAGGGCTAAAGGCTCAACTATGTCGGTGAGTAATCCGTGGTATTTTTCATACCCTGGTTATAACGAAATTCTTACCGGCGAAGTGGATGAAAACATTAACAGTAACGATAAAGTATTTAATCCAAATAAAACTATTTTAGAGCGTTTAAACGCCCAGCCTGAATTTAAAAACAGCACCGCGTTATTTGGTAGTTGGGATGTGTTTCCTTTCATTGTAAATACTAAGCGTAGTCATGTGTATGTAAATGCGGGGTTTATGCCCGTTGCTGATGATTTATTTGCCGAGGCAGCGCTACTTAATGCGCTACAAACAGAAATACCCAGCCCTTGGCACAATGTGCGGCTTGATAGTTTTACCTATCGATTTGCTAAGGCGTATATGCTGGCGAAAAAACCAAGACTACTGGTGATTAGTTTGGGAGAGACTGACGATTTTGCTCACGGTGGCCATTACGATGCTTACTTAAAGTCGGCCAAGCAAAGCGATGCATTTATAAAAGATTTATGGCAAACCATTCAAAGCACAGCAGGTTATAAAAATAACACTACGTTAATTGTTACTACCGATCACGGCCGTGGCAGCTACGCAAACGATTGGCAACATCACAGCTCTAAACGGGCACTAGCGAAGTCGGAGCAGGGTAAAAAGGCATTTCCTGAGGGAATTATTGGCTCAGATCATATTTGGCTTGCTGCCATTGGTCCTACAATTAAAGGTAATGGCTTAATAAAAACCGATAATGAGCTTAAACAAGCGCAAATTGCCGCCACCGTTTTAAAAGCACTTGGGCAAAACCCAAACACGATTAACCCTAATATGGCACCGGCTATTAATGAGATTTTAAAATGAAACAGTTACTAAAAACTTTTAATCATTCAGCGCTGTTACTTGCTTTTGTTATTAGTGGTGGCGCAATGGCTGCGCCGTCTAAAATATTGTTTGGCTCGTGTGGGCATCAAGATAAAGACATCCCCATCTTTAATGCGATTAACAAAGAGCAGGGTGATTTATTTATATTTTTAGGCGATAACATTTATGGCGATACTAACGACATGGCCGTGCTTAAAAATAAATACCAACGATTAGGGGCAAAGCCTGGCTTTAAAACCTTAAAAGCAAATACACCATTAATAGCCATGTGGGACGATCACGACTATGGTCAAAACGATGCGGGTAAAGAGTATCCGCATAAAGAAACATCACGGCAAATTATGCTCGATTTTTGGGATGAACCGGCAAACTCAGCGCGCCGCACTCGTGCTGATGGTATTTATACCTCGTACATGTATGGCGAAGGCGAGCAAACCGTGCAAGTGATCATGCCTGACTTACGTTTTAATCGCGATAAGCTTAATTCAGTGAGCGAACTTGAGTATTACACCAAGCGTAAAGCAAATAACCAAGGACCGTACAGTCCAACCGAAGTAAAAGGCGCGTCTATGCTTGGGGAGGCGCAGTGGCAATGGCTTGAAGCCGAACTTAAAAAACCAGCAGCGATTAAACTAATTGCATCAAGCTTGCAGTTACTGCCTGATTTTACTGGCTGGGAATCGTGGGCAAATTTTCCAGAGGATAGAAACCGTTTATTTGCGTTAATTAAAAAACACCAAATAAATGGCGTGGTGATCATCAGCGGCGATACCCATTGGGGGGAAATTTCAAGGTATCAACACAATCTTGATTACCCACTCTTTGAAATGACCAGCTCAGGCCTGACTGAAAAATGGAAAGACGTTAGCCCAAATAAACATCGTGTCGGTGATTACACGCATAATGTTAACTATGGCGATTTAACCATTGATTGGCAGCAAGCAGATCCTAAATTGTCACTTAAGCTCAAAGGCATTGATGGTAACGTAATAATGCAAAGTGACTTTAGCTTATCTAGCATAAGCCCATACCAATAGTTGGTTTAATATAAAAACGCACAGTGACTAAAGTGAGTCCTGTGCGTTTAAAAAATCAGCTAGCTACTGGCTAACATGCTGATTTATTAACGCCAATTCCTCCTTAGCGCTACCGCTTAAATTGAAAATACCTTACACTGGCTTTATCTCAAGTAAGGCTGGTATCGTATGCTCAATATTATTCAATCAAACCGTATGGAAGCCCTGCAAGCGCAGTTTCATCAACTGTTAAAGGTAAACCCGTTGCAAAGCCCATTTGATAAAGAAGTGGTGTTAGTGCAATCGCCGGGTATGTCGCAGTGGCTAAAGATTGGTTTAAGTGAAAATTTAGGCGTGGCTGCGCAGGTAGACTTTCCGCTGCCGTCGAGCTTTATTTGGCAGTTGTACCAGCAACTATTGCCAAACGTGCCTAAAGAGTCGGCGTTTAATAAACCGAACCTTGCTTGGAAACTGTTTGCAATTTTACCTACTTGTATTGACGAGCCACTGTATTTACCCCTAAAAACCTATTTAGAGGGGGATATTGACGGCCAAAAAACCTTTGCCCTATGTGAAAAAATAGCCGATGTGTACGACCAATATTTAATGTATCGCCCCCATTGGATAGCCACTTGGGATAGCGGTGTTGATACGCTTGACGATGTAGATATCAGCATTGCTCCTTGGCAACCCGATTTGTGGCGCCGCCTTGTCAAATTAAGTAAAACACTTGGGCAAAGCCAATTTCACCGCGCCAACATGCAAGGACAATTACTCAGCGCCCTTGAGAGTATGGATAGCAGCTTATTGCCAAAGCGTATTAGCCTATTTGGTATATCTGCGATTGCCAGCTCACAGCTTGACGTGTTTGAAGCCTTGAGTAAAAAAACTGAGGTGTTTTTATTCTTTTTTAACCCCAGCGAGCATTATTGGGGCGATATAATCGATGAAAAAACAGCGGCTAAAATAAACGCTAAATACGCCAAAATGCCGCTGGTGGAAGCGCAGCAAAAAAAGCAAACGAATCCTGATGAAGAATACTATTTTATTGGTAATCCGTTGTTGTCGTCGTGGGGTAAACTCGGCCGCGATTATTTTGAGCAACTGGTGCAGCTTGATGCCCGTTGGATTGATGGTTTTATTGATGCGTTTGACGATACCTTACTTGGGCAAGTGCAAAGTGAAATATACCAACTTGCCTTTAAAGGTGAATCGCTTACCGATAACAAAGAATGGTTTATAAACGATGAGGGTAAACTGCCTATAAGTGCACACGATACCAGCATTACGTTAAGTGACTGCCACACGCCATTAAGGGAAGTCGAGCGCCTGCACGACTACTTACTCAATTTGTTTAATCAAAACCCAACGCTTACCCCCAAAGACATCATTGTGATGATGCCTGATGTAGGTACTTATAGCCCTTACATTGAGGCCGTTTTTGGTGGTGCGCAGGGCAGCCGATTTATACCATACGCCCTTGCCGATTTAGCCATAGAGCAAGAAAAACCAGTACTGAGCTCGTTTGCCAGTTTAGCTAATTTACCGTTTTCGCGCTTTGGCGTGTCGGATATTCTTGATTTATTACAGGTTACGCAAATTGCCGAAAAATTTGGCCTAGAGGCACATGAATACGAGCAAATACATTATTGGCTTGAGCGAGTAGGGGTAAAGTGGGGTATAAACGCTGAGCATAAACAAAGCTTTGATTTACCAGCCATTGATTTAAATACCTGGCAACATGGCTTGAACCGCTTATTACTGGGGATTGCCATGCGCGACGAACAGTGCCCATTTAATGGTATTTACAGCGCCGATGAGGTTGAGGGCATGGCGCTTGATACACTCAATAAGCTGGTGCATTTTATTGATGTGCTTCAAGACTTTAAAGCGAAACTCACCCCAGATGATACGCTTACCAATAAAGCCCATATATTAAGTGAGCTACTCAATGCCGTGTATGAGAGCGAAAACGATGATAGCTGGGATTTATTAGTGCTGCAAAAAGTGCTCGAAGACATTGCGAAGCACCACGACAACGGCGACTATAGTAAAGCCGTTTCGCAGCGCATAGTGAGCTATCTAATCAAGCAAGGTATACAAGAAAAAGGTGTAGGCCAGCGCTTTTTAGTAGGACAAGTGAACTTTTGTACTCTCATGCCCATGCGTGCCGTCCCTTTTAAAGTGGTGTGTATGCTAGGCTTAAACGATGCCGATTACCCGCGCACGGTGCAGCCAATCGGATTTGATTTAGTGCCGTATTCTAAAAAGCAAAAAGGTGACCGTTCACGTAAACTCGATGACCGTTACCTCTTTTTAGAAGCGCTCTTAAGTGCTCGAGATAATTTATATATGAGCTACATTGGCCGCTCGTGTTTTGACAACCAGCCGCGCATGCCATCAACACTTGTCAGTGAATTGTTAGAATACATAGGTCGCAGCTTCAAACTTAGCGAACCCAGTGATAAACCCTTGCCTGAATGCCTTATTACGCAGCAGCATTTGCAGCCTTTTAATAGCCTGTATTACTCAGCTCCTAGCGATGAACAGGCGGGAGTAAATAATCACAGCTATAACCCAATTTGGCTGCCTAGCGAGGCCATTGAGCCAAAAGCAATCACTGCGCTTGATGTAACCCCCCCAGAGCTACTTGATCTTGATATGTTTATTCGCAGTGTGTGCCATGCCCAAGAGAGCTTTTATCAACAAAGTTTAGGGTTACGCTTGCCGCAATTTAACGATATAGCGAAAGACGAAGAACCGTTTAGCCTAGATGCGCTGCGCCGTTATTTTTACCTTGACGAAATACTTGATGCAAACATTAACAATACTCCGCTCAGTACCGAGCAAATCCTGCAGCGCGGTGAGTTGCCGCAAGCCCATGTTGGCAGCTTAATTTATGAGAGCATGCAACATCGCGTTGATGCGCTTGCAGGGCAAGTAAAACAACAAATAAAAGCGGGTAAAAGCGAACCGATAGAAGTGTTACTGTCGCTTGAAAATACCACTATTGAAGGCTGGCTAAACCATGTGTATATGCAAAAACAAGTGTTTTATCGCAGTGCCAGTATTAAAGCTAAAGATTTAATTAAAGGCTTTATTTATCATCTTGCTGCACAAAGCATGCAACAAGAGGTTGAAACTTTATTACTGGGTTTAGATAAACAAATTAGCTTTGCCCCTATGAGTAAAGCCAATGCCGACTTGCTGCTTGCAGATTGGTTTGAACTATATAAAGCATTGCGAAACGCGCCGGTGGCGTTTTTTCCGGTGAGTGGTTACGAATATGTGAAAAGCGGTGGCGATATGGCAAAAGCTAACAGTAAATTTAGCCCACAGTATATTGGCCGAGGTGAAGGGGAAAACCCTTATATTCGTCTCACGGTGCAATCGCTCAATGATTGCCAAGAGGAGTTTATACAATGGAGCGAAAAATTACTCGCCCCGTTATTTGAGCACGCCAAGGAGAGTGACTATGCAAGCGCTTAACCCACTCACTATGCCATTAAAGGGCCAAAGCTTAATTGAAGCCAGTGCTGGCACAGGTAAAACCTACACGATCACGGGTTTGTATTTACGCTATTTATTAGGCATGCAAATACCCGGTGAGCTGAGTACGCCATTGAGTGTTGAGCAAATTTTGGTGGTAACCTTTACCGATGCCGCTACCCAAGAGATTAAAGACCGCGTACGTAGCCGTATTATTGCCGCGCGCGATGCCTTATTGGGGCAACAGCCAAACGATGAACTCATTGAAGGTGTGATAGCGGGCGTTGATGATAAACATCGTGCGTTTGACTTACTCGATGCAGCAGCTAAATCAATGGATGAGGCGGCTATTTTTACCATTCATGGTTTTTGTCAGCGGATGCTAAAACAACATGCGTTTGAGTCGGGGGTCGCATTTAACTTAGAGTTTATTTTAGATGAGCGCGAGATACTGCTTGAGACCATAAAAGATTTTTGGCGCGCGTTTGTCTACCCGCTTAATAAGCAAAAAACAAATGCAATTTTAGAGGTGTTTGCCGCACCTGAATCATTATTTAGCCAAGTAAGCAGTATTTTAAATAAAGCGAACGCAGAGATAACACCGCAAGTTAGTTTAGATGCGGTATGGCAAGCGCGAGATGAATACTTGGCGCGTGTTCCAGCCTTTAAAAAAGCGTGCCTAGAGCAAGAGTTTATTGGTGCTGTTAAAGCATCCGATTTAAGTGGCTCAAAAACACCTGGGCGAAAGGGCAGTCTTGCTGCACTTGAAGCATTTTGCTTAGGCAATGATGACTTTTTTGAATTTGGTACCAGTAAGTATTCGTTTGAGGTGTGGAGTAGCGAGAACTTAAGTAATGCAGCTAATTATAAAAAAAATGGCACATTACTGACTCATCCACTTATTAGCCAATTCGATGCCTTAGCCGCACTTAACAACACCATCAACCAAGGGCTAAAAATTGCGATAGTGCAATATGCGGCGAGCTGGGTAAAAGCGGCCATAGTTAAACGCAAACAAGAACAAAGCGTGATCACCCCTGACGATTTACTGACTAATTTACACAGTGCCTTAAAGAGTGAACAAGGTGATGTGCTCGCACAAAAAATAGCGCAGTTATTTCCGGTGGCAATGATAGATGAGTTTCAGGATACTGACCCGATTCAGTACGGTATTTTTAGTAAAATTTATGCTCAAAGCAATACCACTTTAGCTATGATAGGCGATCCCAAACAAGCTATTTATGGCTTTAGGGGCGCAGATATATTTACCTACATTGGTGCCAAAGAGGCCGTAGAGCAGTCGCAACAATTTACCCTAGGCACTAATTTTCGCTCCAGCAGCGATATCGTCAACAGCGTAAATAGCTTGTTTAGTAAATACGACAACAGCTTTATTTATAACGACGCCATTCCATTTAATAAAGTGAAAGCCAAGGGTAAAAAAGCTGATGAGTCGTTTTTAATTGACGATAAACCTGCCACCGCGTTTGAATTTAATGTGTTTGTAGATGAAGCCGGCGATGAAAAAAATAAGCCGACCAGTAAAGGCGTAGGGCAAGCACATTTAGCCACCCATTTTGCTAATAAAATAGTTACTTTACTTGAGCAAGCAAACCAAGGTGTTGCCTGTATTGGAGCTAACCCTGTCAGTGCTGCTGATATTTGTATTTTGGTGCGCGACCGCGTTGAAGCACAAATAATGAAGCAAGCGCTGAGTAAAGCTAATATTGCCAGTGTGTATTTGTCTCGCGACAGTGTATTTAGCCAAGAGTTAAGTCATCACTTGCTCAATTTTTTAACGGCTTTGCACGGCCAGTACGACGAGTCGCTACTACGAGGTGTACTCGCAGGGCCATTATTCTGTTTAAGTTATAACGATATTTTTGCTTTGGCCGATGATGAAAATGCATGGCAAGAACACTTAAACTTTTTTGCCCAACTTAGCCATATTTGGCACAAGCAAGGGGCTATGGCCATGCTTGAGCGCTTACTGAGTCATAATCAACTCAGTGCCAAATGGCAAGGCTTGGGCTATAACGTAGAACGTTGGCTTACCGACTTTAGACACCTTGGCGAAATACTGCAGCAAAAACAAATAGAGCTTGAAGGGACACTTCGTTTATTACGTTGGTTTGCGCAAAAGGTGAGCCAGCAAGATGGCGAAACTGTGCAAGTACGTTTAGAGAGCGACGCAAACTTGGTTAAAATTGTCACTATGCATGCCTCAAAGGGGCTTGAATATCCATTGGTATTTATGCCCTTTGCCAGTGGCTATCGTGAAACTAAAGACGCGCTTTATCACCATAACGGCAAGTTAATTTTTAATTTATGTAAAGACGAAGACGCCTTGCAACAAGCAGAGCAAGAGCGCCTAGCCGAAGATTTACGCCTATTGTATGTCGCACTGACCCGTGCAGTGCATTTTTGTGCCTTGGGTGTATATAACATAGGGCAAGGGCAAAGTAGCCGCTTAGCGATTCAAAGTAGTGCGCTTGGGCATGTGTTGTTCTCAGGGTTAGCGTTAACCAGCAGTCAAACATGGCGCACTCATTTAAGTGAGTTTTGTGATGCCAATGATTCGATGGAATATCTGCAATTTACCTCGGGTGAATTACTCGAGCAGGGCATACTTCGCTTTAATAATGAACACGTTGAAAAGCAGGCGCTGAGTATTAATACTGTAACCACGCAGATTGAACGCGATTGGCGAGCAACCAGTTTTAGTGCCTTGAGCTTTAAAAAGCATACTGACCAACTGGCACCTGGGCGCAGCGATGAAGATCATCAAAGAGATGAGTTTGCGGTGCAACAAGATGAACTTCTCTCACCCTATAGTTTTCCAAAAGGTGCAAAACCAGGAAGTTGCTTACACGAAATATTCGAGCAACTTGATTTTACCAGCCCGCTTGTTCACCCCTCAAATCCAGAGCAAAACTTATCGGCAGTAATTAAACGTGCCTTTGAAAAATACCATATTGATGAGCAATGGCAGCAAATTACCGAGCAATGGATACTCGATGCGCTTAATTGCCCGTTAAATAGTGAAAACAATTTAAGCTTGAGTCAATTATCACCGAGTGATTGTCTTGTTGAAATGGAGTTTAACTTACCGCTTGCTAGCCTAAGTGCGCCTAAACTCAACGAAATGCTGATTAAACACTTTGGTTTTAGCCAAAGCAAACTTGAATTTGCCCATGTAAAAGGCTTATTAAAAGGCTTTATAGATTTAATTTTTTGCTACCAAGGCAAGTATTATATTTTAGATTATAAATCGAATTATTTGGGCAGTATCCCCGCAGATTATGAGCCAGAGCAGCTTGAGCAAGCCATGACCAGCCACCAATATCATTTACAGTATTTAATTTATACCGTAGCGCTGCATCGATTACTTAAACAACGTATTCCTGACTATGCCATAGAGACGCATTTAGGCGGCGTGTATTATACTTTTTTACGCGGTATGCCAGCGGGTGAAGGAGTGTACTTTAAACAGTTAAGTGCAGAGCAAGTTATTATTTTAGATGGTTTGTTTAGCCAAGGAGCGATGCTATGAGTGGTTTAAACCAACAACCTGGTTTGTTTGATGACGTTGACGACGCGCCTGTTGATGAGTCGGCGTTACTCAATGAACAACCAGCGGACTCTGTAACTCAAACACCGAAAGTTGTGCCGCTGCTTAGCTATTTAACTGAGCAGCATCGCGTACGTGTTGTGGATGTAAAGCTGGCCGAATTACTCAGTGGTAACAATACTGAGCATGATTATGACGAATTATTTTATATTATTTTAATGCTGTGTTTATCGCAGCAAAGCCAGCATAGTTGTTTAACTCTAACAGAGGTTGATTGGACTAATCCGTTTAATTTACGCCAAAGCGACTTTACTAAATTAGAAGGCACCGTACCTGACACTCTCACCCCATTTAGTGACGATTTTACGACTGAGGCAGCAATAAGTTACTTACACGCGCATCACAGTGTGGGGGATCACAAGCCGCTGCAATTGTTTAATCAGCGGTTGTATTTTTCGCGTTTAGCAGGGTATGAGCAGACTTTAGCGCAGCGATTACTGGCAATGAGTGAGCGACAACTCAATATTGATGATGCAGTCCTTACTGAGTTATTAACACGCTACTTTCCTGATAATCCAACGCTTGATATTGATTGGCAAAAGGTCGCTTGTGCTATTGCTGCAACAAAGGGCTTTAGTGTGATCACAGGCGGGCCTGGCACAGGTAAAACCACCACGGTGACAAAGCTGTTAGCCATTTTACAGTCGTTATATCAGGCTGCACCATTGAGCATAAAATTGGTGGCACCGACCGGTAAAGCAGCGGCACGACTAACCGAGTCAATTTTAGGGGCTAAAAATAAGCTCACAGAAATACCGGCTGATATTAATGCGTTGATCCCGCAAAGTGCGCAAACCATTCATCGTTTGTTGGGAGTTAAGCCATTTACTAATAAATTCAGGCACGATAAAAGCAATCCGTTGCATGTTGATGTATTGATTATTGATGAGGCCAGTATGGTCGATTTATCGCTCATGGCTAAATTAATTGAGGCCTTGCCAGCGCATGCCCGATTGATTTTACTCGGCGATAAAGACCAACTCGCCTCGGTTGATACCGGCAGTGTAATGAGTGATTTATGCCAAGGTTTAGTGCTTGGGCAAACACCGCAATATTCAAAAGCACGCTGTGAGCAATTAAATAAGGTGTGTTTTAATGGCGCAGCTAAACTTGGCGCGCAAACTCAGAGTGAGTTTAAACTAGCTGATTGCATTGCCTTTTTACAACATAGTTATCGCTTTGATGCCAAAAGTGGCATAGGCCAATTGGCTTTGGCTGTTAATACCAATGATCGGGGTATTTTAAATTATGTTGAACAACACAGTACGCAAGGGCATTTTAGCGATGTTATTTTAGACTACGATTTTGTCTCTACACCGATTGAAAAGCTTATAAACAGCGCGGCAAGTCACTACGGTGATTATTTAACACTGATTGCCCAAGGAGCTAGTGTTGCCAAAGTGCATGAGGCTTTTGCCCGCTATCAATTACTTGCCGCGGTGCGTGAAGGCGATTACGGCGTTAATAGTTTAAATCAACGTATTGAGCGGGTATTGCAACAGCAAGGGTTAATTAGCGTTAACCCTAATCAGCGGCATTACACGGGTATGCCTATTATGATTAGCCAAAACGATTATCAACTTAAACTTTTTAACGGCGATATAGGTATTTTAATGCCTGATGACAGTGGCCAACTCAAAGCACTGTTTATTGATGAGCAGGGTAATGAACGTGCATTTTCACCTGCACGACTCCCAGCGCACGATAAAGTGTATGTTATGACCATTCATAAATCGCAAGGCTCAGAGTTTAGTTACACTGCTATGGTATTGCCACCACTTAAACAAGCGAGCGTCGGTATTAACCGGCAATTAGTGTATACCGGTATTACCCGTGCAAAGCAGACCTTTGAGCTGGTAGCAGATAAAAAAGTGCTGCAACTGGCGATGGGTAAAAGTGTGTCACGGGCATCAGGACTCTATGAGCGATTAGTGTAACGCAATGCTTATACTAATCGTTTATTTTTGGTGTTCTTTTTCTAAATAGATTGGGCTGCCAGCCAAAATGGAGCGCGCCCAATCTTAAAAAAACACTGACCAACAGCGAACCAAGAATGCACCATAAATAAAGGGCTTCTAATAAAAATAGCGCGGCATAGGTCAAGCCTCCTGCAAAACAGGCGGTGGAGTAGAGCTCTTCTCGCATCACCAACGGCACTTCTCGACAGATCACGTCGCGTATTAAGCCACCAAATATCCCCGTCGTCATGCCCATTGTAAGTGCAACCATCATGGTGGTGCCTTCAATTAATGCTTTTTCGATACCGACCACATTAAAGATAGCCATACCAATCGCATCAACCAGCAACATGTAATAGTTAGACACATCAGGTAAGTGGCGAATAAACATAACAGTGACAAAAATAGCGCCATAGGTGACATATAAAAAATCTGGGTTGGCTATCCAAAAAACGGGTTGGTTAAGAAGAATATCTCTGAGCGTGCCACCGCCAAGCGCGGTGACTGAGCCAACGACGACAACACCAAATCCACCAATATCTTTGTCGTGGCCTAATAATGCACCTGAAATTGCAAAAAAAGCCACACCAATTAGGCTTAAAAAATTAAAATATTCTGCTGTCATTAAGGTGTCCTTACCTGATTGAGAATTTATATAATTAAAGGTAAGCGAAAGGGGATTTATATTAGCTGAATAACACTAGGGTCTGTTTACCTTTCAAGGTTGAATTTGCAGCAGTCTGCTTGGTATTAAAGCAAGGCAGAGCCTGTGTGGTGTGGTTATTCCCCATAAATAGGCGATAACGCAGCATCAATGCCAAACAGGCGCTGCCCGAAGGGTTCTGCCTAGGGGCGATTTACTCTTTGTTGCCTACATGG
>NZ_PNCV01000048.1:0-46685 GCF_005886925.1 Pseudoalteromonas sp. S3260 | reverse complement strand
CCACACGCGCTTTCTCATCTTGCTCTGCTGCCACTCTCGCTGTTGTTTTAAACGCTCATTCTCAGCTTGTTCTGCTGCAATGCGCTGTTGTTCTAAACGCTCGTTCTCAGCTTTTTCTGCTGCAATGCGCTCTTGCTCTAACTGCATTTGCGCTTCTTGTTCTGCTAAACGTTTGGCTTGCTCTTGCCTTTGTTGCTCTGCATCTGCCTGCTGTTTAGCTAATAGCTCTGCGTTAGCGTGTTCAATCGCTTGTTTTTCTTCTGCCGCTGCACGCTGTGCTTGCGCCTGTTTCTCTTGCTCTAAACGCTCTGCCTCAGCTTGCTCTGCAGCTAAACGTTCTTGCTCAGCTTTTTCAGCTTGCTCTTGTGCTAAACGATCTTGTTCGGCTTTTTCTGCCTGCTCTTTTGCTAATGCTTGTTGTTTATCAGCTTCTGCTTGTTTTTTATCTGACTTGCCAAAACCGAGCCACGACATGAATTTACTTTTTTTTGCCATACTTGCTAATAACCACTTATAAAAATCTGATAAACTAACGATAATGATAGCGTGCTTTTAAGTCTAAATAATTGCTTTTAGCAACACGTTATCCTCGAGGGTGCATAATAGTAACACTTTTAGCGCAGTTGAAAAATGACACGCCGTGATATGATTGCAATATTATCTGAGCTAGATCATAGATACCAATTTTTAGTGAGTTAAATGAGAAAAAAAAACACACAAAATAACACCACTCATAAATCAGCTGATGGGGTTATTAGAATCATTAGCGGCCAATTTCGCGGTCGAAAACTGCCAGTAAAAGATGTTCAAGGTCTGCGTCCTACAACCGACCGAATTAAAGAAACGGTGTTTAATTGGTTGATGCACGATACCCGCGATGCGCACACTCTCGATTGCTTTGCCGGTTCCGGTGGATTGGGATTTGAAGCATTGTCGCGTTTTGCAAAACACACCACATTCATAGAGCTTGATTCACAAGCAGCAAAACAATTAGAGCAAAACATTGCGACGCTTGATGCACAAAACGCGCAAGTCGTTAATACTAATACACTGACGTTTTTAGAGAGAAAAAACACCAGTGACACATTTAATTTGGTTTTTATTGACCCGCCATTTCGCAAAAATTTAGCTCAATCATGCTGTGATTTATTGGAAAATAATCAATGGCTCGACCCCGAAGCATTGATATATGTTGAAGTAGAAACCGAGCTAACCTCGTTTAAAGCACCAAATAACTGGTTGTTAATTAAAGAGAAAAAGGCAGGTCAGGTTTTTTGTAGGCTGTACCAACGCCATATAAATTAACACTGTTTTAGCTGCTGTGTTTCTGTTAATATTATCCTTTACATGTGGTGTTGCTTCGGATTACAATACCGCACCATTTTTGAACCACTTGATCAATGTTTGATCAACTTGAGCAACGCTCATAATTTAGGTAGGTGAATTTTTAATGCCAGTAATTAAAGTAAGAGAGAACGAACCGTTTGACGTAGCACTTCGTCGCTTCAAGCGTTCATGTGAAAAAGCAGGTATCCTTTCAGAAGTTCGTCGTCGCGAGCACTATGAAAAACCAACAGCTGAGCGTAAGCGTAAAAAAGCAGCTGCTGTTAAACGTCACATGAAAAAACTTTCTCGTGATAACGCTCGTCGCGTTAAATTATACTAATATATTAGGTCTTGTATAAATGAGCCTTTTAATAACGCTAAAAGATGCGCAAAAAGATGCGATGAGAGCCAAAGACAAACAACGTCTTAACCCTATTCGTATGGTACTTGCTGCAATCAAGCAACGTGAAATTGACGAGCAAATAACACTAGACGACGCAGGTATTACCTCCGTTATAGTGAAGCTTGTTAAACAACGTCGCGACTCTTACACTCAGTACAAAGATGCTGGGCGTGATGATTTAGCTGATATTGAAGCCAATGAAATTACAGCACTTGAAGCTTTTTTACCTCAACAATTGAGTGAAGAAGAAATTATTGCTCTCATTGACGCGGCTATTGCTGATACTAACGCAGCAGGTATGCAAGACATGGGTAAAGTAATGGGTATAATCAAAAGCAAAGCCGAAGGTCGTGCCGATATGGGCAAAATCTCAGGTTTAATTAAGCAACGATTAACTGCCTAATACCCCCACATACATTTAGTATGATTGAAGTAAACCGAGCCTTGAGCTCGGTTTCTTCGTTTAGATATTTAGTACTTCAAAAAATTATGCATTTGTGTTCAAATCTTTGCGTATTATAATTCGTTTTCATCACTTTTCTATTTATCTTAGGGCTGTACTTTAAACAATGGCTGGAAAGATCCCACGCAACTTTATCGATGATTTATTGGCACGAACCGATATTGTCGACCTGATTGACTCAAAGGTAGGGTTGAAAAAAGCGGGCAAAGACTATCAAGCTTGCTGTCCTTTTCATAATGAGAAGTCGCCTTCATTTACTGTATCGCAAGATAAACAGTTTTATCATTGCTTTGGCTGTGGCGCTAACGGCAATGCTATTTCTTTTGTAATGGAGTATGACAAACTCGAGTTTGTTGATGCAATTGAAGAACTAGCCAGTTTACTTAACCTTGATGTTCCTCGCGAACAAGGGAGCAGTAATGGACCAGAGCGCACAGCGGCACAAAAACGTTCAGACTATGATCTAATGCTGCATGCAGCACGCTTTTATCAACATCAGTTAAAACATCACAGTAACTCTGAAGCGGTAATCGATTACGTTAAAGGTCGCGGCTTAAGCGGTGCAACCGTTAAAAAGTTTATGATAGGTTATGCGCCCAGCGAATGGGAAGGGCTCTGCCAACAACTTGGGCGAAACCAAGAACAAAAAGAACAATTAGTTGAGCTTAAACTCGCATCTGAGAAAACCCCAGGCAAACAGTTCGACTTTTTCCGTGATCGCTTAATGTTTCCAATTCGTGATAAACGCGGCCGCGTTATTGCTTTTGGTGGGCGAGTAATGCAAGCCGATCAAGGGCCTAAATATTTAAACTCTCCGGAGACGCGCATATTTCATAAGGGCTTTGAACTCTATGGCCTTTATGAAGCTAAACAAGCACACAAGAAGCTTGACCATGTACTGATTGTTGAAGGCTACATGGACGTAGTAGCGCTGGCAGAACAAGGTATTGAATATGCCGTAGCAGCCCTTGGTACAGCGACAACCAGCGAGCACATGCACACTTTATTTAGAACCACAGATAAAGTTATTTGTTGTTACGATGGTGACCGTGCAGGTAAAGATGCTGCGTGGCGCGCACTCGAAAATGCGTTGCCTTACTTAAACGATGGCAAAGCACTGCATTTTGTATTTTTACCCGATGGTGAAGACCCTGATTCACTCGTACAACAAGAAGGTAAAGCAGCTTTTGAGCAACGCCTTGAAAACGCAGATGACTTCACTAAAGTGCTGTTTAATAAACTAAGTAAAGAGATTGATTTAACACTAGATTCCGGTAAGGCTAAGTTACTCAGTGCGGCACTGCCCCTGATTGAAAAGATCCCAAGTGAGTTTTACCAAGAAAATATCCTAGAGCAACTTGGGCGATTGATTGGCCGTACCCGTGAGCAACTCAATAATCACTTAAAAACGCCAAAACAGCAGCAAGCAATTGAACGAAAATTTAAAATTACACCCATGCGCCAAGCAATAGGGATTTTAATTCAGCACCCTAACTTGGCTAAAAGTGTGCCCTATTTACCCGATTTAGCTCAAATGAATATTGCAGGTATTGGCTTATTATTGCGACTACAACATCAAGCATTACAAAAAGATGGCATTACCACCGCACAAATTCTTGAATCATTTCGGGGCACCGATGACTACGAGCCATTAACTAAGTTAGCGACATGGCAACATCAAATAGATGAAGAGCGTTTAGAGACTGTTTTTCAAAATACTTTTAAATTTATTGAAGATCAGTGTTTAAATTATCGACTAGAGACCCTATTAATAAAAGACAAGACACAGGGCCTAAATAGCGACGAACGACTAGAATGTCATTTACTAATGACAGCGTTAAAAACGACTAATAGTTAGGGTCTGTTTATCTTTCGAGGTTAAGTTTACAGCAGTGTGTTTGGTATTTAGACAAGGCAGAGCCTATGTAGTGTGGTTATTTCACATAAATAGGCGATAACGCAGCATAAATGCCAAACACGCGCTGCCCTTTGGGTTCGACCCAAGGGAGGTTTACTCTTTGTTGTTCGGTTTTTACTTAGCCCACTAGGTTACAAACCTCGCGCCGCGATTAAACCACCCTTGGATTGAACAAACTTTAATCCTGAAAGACCAACAGACCCTAGTCAGATTTGATTTAGGCTGTTATACTGTGCTATTCACTGCGTCACATTATTCTGGTTAGCCTTTGAGCAAACTCCATGATGGCGCCTGTTGTATCAACTTATCAGAGTGGAAGAAACAATCTCTATGGATCCAACTCCTCAGTCACAATTAAAACTTCTGATTCAAAAAGGTAAAGAGCAAGGTTACTTAACTTTTGCAGAAGTTAATGATCACCTTCCACAAGATATTATCGACTCAGATCAAGTAGAAGATATCATTAGCATGATTAATGACATGGGTATCAAGGTTAGCGAAAACGCGCCTGATGCCGATGAGTTAATGATGCAAGAAACCACGACAGACGAAGACGCAGCGGAAGCTGCCGCTGCAGCCCTTGCTACTGTAGAAAAAGAAATCGGCCGTACAACTGACCCTGTTCGCATGTATATGCGTGAAATGGGTACTGTTGAACTTCTTACCCGTGAAGGCGAAATTGTTATCGCTAAGCGTATTGAAGAAGGCATTAACCAAGTTCAAATTTCGGTTGCTGAATACCCTGAAGCGATCACTTACCTACTTGAACAGTGGGATAAGTTTGAAGCAGAAGAGATGCGTCTTAGCGATATTATCTCTGGCTTTTTCGATCCTGATGCAGAAGAAGCACCGCCTATTGCTGCCACCAACATTGGTTCTGAATTAAGTGAAAAACAGCTTGATGATAGCGACGATGATGACGATGACAGCGATGATGAAGACGAAGAAGAAGTAGATACAGGTCCAGATCCTGAAGAAGCGCGCATCCATTTCGAAAATTTACGTAATTTATACACCAAAGCACGTGAAACATTCGATAAGAAAGGTCGCTCTCATCCAGAGTCTCAAGCCGCTATTTTAGAAATCGGTGAGCTGTTCAGAACCTTTAAACTCGTGCCTAAACAGTTTGATCGCATGGTTAATAACATGCGTGAAATGATGGACCGAGTTCGCGTTCAAGAACGTCTTATCATGAAGCATGCAGTTCAAGTTTCAAAGCTGCCAAAGAAAACCTTTGTTAAGCATTTTGCAAACAACGAAACTGACACAGCATGGCTTGATATTGAAATTGCAGCAAACGAAAAGCATTCAGCTAAACTTGAAGAAGTTAAGCCTGAAATACTTCGTTGTATTAGCAAACTTACTTCAATGGAAGAAAGCACTGGCTTAAGCATTGAACGTATTAAAGATATAAACCGCCGCATGAGTATTGGTGAAGCGAAAGCGCGCCGTGCTAAAAAAGAGATGGTAGAAGCAAACTTACGTCTTGTAATTTCAATCGCTAAAAAATACACCAACCGTGGTTTACAGTTCTTAGATTTAATCCAAGAAGGTAACATTGGTCTGATGAAAGCGGTTGATAAGTTTGAATACCGTCGTGGTTATAAGTTTTCAACTTATGCTACGTGGTGGATCCGTCAAGCAATTACGCGCTCTATTGCTGACCAAGCAAGAACAATCCGTATTCCAGTACATATGATTGAAACGATCAATAAATTGAACCGTATTTCACGTCAAATGTTACAAGAAATGGGTCGTGAGCCAAATCCAGAAGAATTAGCTGAACGCATGATGATGCCTGAGGATAAAATCCGTAAGGTACTTAAGATTGCAAAAGAGCCAATTTCAATGGAAACACCTATTGGTGATGATGAAGATTCGCACTTAGGCGACTTCATCGAAGATACCACTATTGATTCGCCAATCGATTCGGCAACAATGGAGTCTCTTCGTGGCGCAACTAACGACGTGCTCGCTGGCTTAACAGCCCGTGAAGCGAAAGTACTACGTATGCGTTTTGGTATTGATATGAATACCGACCACACGTTAGAAGAAGTAGGTAAACAGTTTGACGTAACACGTGAACGTATTCGTCAAATTGAGGCGAAGGCACTGCGTAAATTACGTCACCCTTCTCGCTCTGATTTACTGAAAAGCTTTTTAGACGCTAAATAATCTAGCGTTACATTATAAGTTAATTTAAAAGGCCGCTGTAGCGGCCTTTTTTCTATTTCAAGGAAATAAACATGGCTTGGATCCAAATCCGTATCAATGCCAATGCTGCAACCGCTGATGCAGTAAGTGACCTATTAATGGAAGCAGGCAGTGCTTCTGTTACTTTTATTGATGCTAAAGACACGCCTATCTATGAGCCTAAAATTGGCACTGTTGTATTTTGGGCTGACACTACAGTAATTGGCTTGTTCGAAGCTAATCACGATATGAACGCAGTGGTTGCGTTATTAAAACGCCATGATGAGCTAAAAGACAATTTAGTTTACAAAATTGAGCAACTCGAAGATAAAGACTGGGAACGAGAGTGGATGGATAATTTTCACCCTATTCAATTTGGCGAAAAACTCTGGATTTGTCCTAGCTGGCGCGACATTCCAGACCCAGACGCAGTCAATGTACTACTTGATCCAGGTCTTGCTTTTGGTACTGGCACACACGCCACCACGGCACTGTGTTTAAAATGGTTAGAAAGCCAAGACTTAACTGGTAAAACCGTGGTCGATTTTGGCTGTGGCTCAGGCATATTGGGTATTGCAGCAATAAAATTAGGTGCTGAGCGCATGATTGGGATAGACATTGACCCACAAGCGCTGGAAGCAAGCCTAGATAACGCTAATCGCAATGTTGTTGCTGACAAGCTTGAAGTGTACCTGCCAGAAAACCAACCTGAGTTTACTGCTGACATTGTGGTGGCAAATATTTTAGCGCAACCACTGCGTGAGCTTCATAGTGTTATTTTAGGATTATTAAAGCCAGGCGGTAAAATTGCGATGTCTGGCATTTTAGAAGAACAAGCACAATCGGTTGCTGACATATACGCGCCCTTTATTGAGCTCGATGAAATTGCCATTGAAGGCGATTGGACCCGAGTAAGTGGCATTAAAAAAGCGTAATAGTGCGTTATTAAAAAATTTAGAGTATTAACTCAAAAGTCGTATCTAAAGCCTGTATTTAACAGGCTTTACTATTTTTTTACATAATAAAAAATAAAGATTTTTTATTATAAAAGTAACAGCCGTTCAAAATTCACACAAATAAACCGCTTCGTCATACGGTTATCAAATGTCAATACGGAAAGAGCAAAAAAAAGTCACTTTTGTTCAATTTATAGCCTTTGATTTTTGCATAAAAAGCCGTAAACTTAGCGCCCCTTGAAAAGAGGCCTATTGAATATCGTGCGTATCGGTTCATACCAACTTGAGAATAATGTCATTGTCGCGCCTATGGCGGGCATAACGGACAGACCATTTAGACAGCTATGTCGTCGTTTAGGCGCTGGCCTTGCTGTGTCTGAAATGCTGTCGTCTAATCCGAAGGTTTGGAAAACCGAAAAGTCGATGAACCGAATGGATCATTCTGGTGAGTCGGGTATACGTGCGGTGCAAATTGCAGGAGCAGACCCTGAGCTTATGGCACAGGCCGCACAATTCAATGTTGCAAACGGTGCACAGATCATAGATATCAATATGGGGTGCCCAGCAAAAAAAGTGAATAAGAAACTTGCAGGCTCAGCCTTATTACAGTTTCCAGAACTCGTGGAAGAGATTATTGATGCCGTAGTAAACGCGGTTGATATACCTGTAACACTTAAAATCCGTACCGGATGGGATCAGGACAACCGTAATGGTGTAGAGATTGCAAGAATAGCTGAACGTTATGGCATTGCATCACTGGCTGTACATGGGCGCACGCGCGCATGTATGTATAAAGGTGATGCTGAGTACGCCACAATTAGGGATATAAAACGTTCAGTGTCGATACCTGTCGTTGCTAATGGTGATATTACATCACCTGAAAAAGCAAAGCAGGTTTTGGACTATACGGGTGCAGATGCCATTATGATTGGTCGAGCCGCCCAAGGTCGCCCTTGGATATTTAGGGAGATAGACCACTATTTGCGAACTGGTGAACATATGCAGCCACCTGCTATAGCAGAGGTGCGCAGTATTTTAATGGAGCATTTAACTAACCTCCATGTGTTTTACGGTGAGCCAATGGGAGCACGAATCGCTCGCAAACATGTATCTTGGTATTTGCAAACCCATGACAGTGACGGTCAGTTTAGGCGAGTATTTAATGCGCTCGACAATTCAGAGGCACAGGTCGTCGCATTAGAGCAATACTTTAAAACACTAGCAGCTAACTAAGAAAGAAAGAGACTTTATAATGTTCGAACAAAACGTGACTTCTCCATTTATCACTAACCCTCATGTTCAGTCACACGAGAAACCGCAGCCATTGCGTGATGCAGTAAAAAAAGCTGTTCACCACTACTTAAAACAGCTTAACGGTCAAGATGTGCAAGACGTTTACGACCTTGTTCTTTCTGAGCTAGAAGCGCCATTGCTTGAAGAAGTAATGACTTACACACGTGGCAACCAGACTCGTGCGGCAATTTTACTAGGTATCAACCGTGGTACTTTACGTAAAAAGCTAAAAAAATACGGTATGAACTAATACCTAGAGTATTGATGCCGTAATTGCTTTACCGCGCTTACTGATTCAATACACTGAGTGTTTTATAAAACACTCTTAAAAAAGCACCTTAGGGTGCTTTTTTTATCTGTAAAATTTATTAACGAAATTGCAAAATGCTCACGCTTTATGGGTCGTTATAAGTCGTTTTTTGAGTCGTAATCAGTTAAAATACGCGCTTCTAAGCTAGCTCATTAACTGAGGAAATCAAACTACAATGGATACACATCGTCCTATACGTCGCGCACTTTTGAGTGTGTCAGACAAAACCGGTATTGTTGAATTTGCCCGTGCACTAGAAGCACAAGGTGTTGAAATACTTTCAACTGGCGGCACTTGTAAACTACTTGCTGATAATGCGATTAAAGTTACCGAAGTATCAGATCACACCGGACACCCAGAGATCATGGATGGTCGCGTAAAAACCCTACACCCAAAAATTCATGGCGGTATTCTTGCTCGTCGTGGCCAAGATGAAGGCGTAATGGCAGATAACAACATTTCTGCTATCGACATCGTTGTAGTTAACTTATACCCCTTTGCGAATACTGTCGCTCAAGAAAACTGCAGCCTTGAAGATGCTATAGAAAACATCGATATTGGCGGCCCAACCATGGTGCGTGCAGCAGCTAAAAATCACAAAGATGTGACGATTGTTGTTAACGCAAACGACTATGACCGTATTATTAGCGAAATGCAAAATAATAACGGCTCAACTACTTACAAAACCCGCTTTGATTTAGCTATTGCCGCCTATGAGCACACAGCGCAATACGACGGTATGATTGCTAACTACTTCGGTAAAATGGTTCCTGATTACACAGAAGAAGCCGCTGAAGATACTAAGTTCCCACGTACTATTAATATGCAATTCACTAAAAAGCAAGATATGCGTTACGGTGAAAATTCGCATCAAGATGCCGCGTTTTATGTTGAAAACGACATCACTGAAGCGTCAGTGGCGACAGCCACTCAGCTACAAGGTAAAGCATTATCGTTTAACAATATTGCCGATACCGATGCCGCACTTGAGTGTGTTAAAGAATTTGATGTACCGGCGTGTGTTATTGTAAAACATGCTAATCCATGTGGTGTTTCAATTGGCGAAAATATCTTAGAAGCATACGATCGCGCCTTTAAAACTGATCCAACGTCAGCGTTTGGCGGCATTATTGCTTTTAACCAAGAACTTGACGCAAAAACTGCACAAGCGATTGTTGAACGTCAATTTGTTGAAGTTATTATCGCACCAAGCGTAAGCCCTCAAGCGGCTCAAATAGTCTCGGCTAAGCAAAATGTTCGCTTATTAGAGTGTGGCGAGTTTTCAGCTAAAGGCACAGGCCATGACATTAAACGCGTTAATGGCGGCGTTCTAATTCAAGACCGTGATTTAGGTATGGTAACGCAAGGCGACTTAACGGTTGTTTCTAAGCGCCAGCCTTCTGAGCAAGAACTTAAAGACTTACTGTTCTGTTGGAAAGTGGCTAAATTTGTTAAATCAAACGCCATTGTTTATGCCCGCGACGGTATGACTATTGGTGTTGGCGCAGGCCAAATGAGCCGTGTTTACTCAGCTAAAATTGCCGGTATTAAAGCCGCTGATGAAAACCTTGAAGTTAAAGGCTCAGTCATGGCATCAGATGCATTTTTCCCATTCCGTGATGGCATTGATGCTGCAGCCGCAGCAGGTATTACCGCGGTTATTCAACCGGGTGGTTCAATGCGCGATGAAGAAGTAATTGCCGCAGCTGATGAAGCTGGTATGGCAATGGTGTTTACGGGTATGCGCCATTTCCGCCATTAATCGCTTAAAGAGCTAACTGCTTCAGTTAGCTCTTTTTGTTTGCATCAAATTCACGTATTCTGCTTATTCTATAACCATGACTAACAATTATAATGTGAAGGATTAGACGATGAAATTTGCACTAAAATCTCTACTGGTTGCCACACTGTCATTAAGCTCAACAATGGCATTGGCACACAACCATGGCCACGACTCAGCATTAACAAATGCAGTTAAAGCAAGTGAGCGCAGCAGTGAACGCGACCAATACCGCAATCCTGTAGAAACCCTCGAGTTTTTTGGCTTTAAACCATCTATGACCGTGGTAGAAATTGCCCCAGGTGGTGGTTGGTACAGTGAAATTTTAGCGCCAGCGCTGAAAGAGCAAGGCACCTATTATGCTGCGCACTTCCCTGCTGATTCATCGGTTGGTTATTACCAACGTTCTCTTGCTGGCTTTAAAGCTAAAATCGCTGAAGATGCCCGCTTTAGTCACGTTAAACTCACTGAGTTTGCCCCATCTACACATTTAGATATTGCTCCTGCGGCTAGCGCCGATATGGTACTGACTTTTCGTAATGTTCATAACTGGTACATGAGCAAAGATAAAGAAGCTGCAAGCAATGCGTTTAAGTCTTTTTACAAAGTACTTAAACCAGGCGGCACTTTAGGTGTGGTTGAACACCGCCTACCAGAAGAGCAAGATGATGAGATGCAAAAATCATCAGGTTATATGAAGCAAAGTGTGGTTATTGCACTTGCTGAACAAGCTGGTTTTGAACTTGAAGCAAAAAGCAATATTAATGCAAACCCTCTTGATACAGCCGATCACCCTAAAGGGGTATGGACCCTTCCACCGAGCCTTAGACTTGGCGAGCAAGATGCCGCTAAATATAAAGCCATAGGTGAAAGCGACCGTATGACGCTGAAATTTAAAAAACCGCTTTAAATAGGATATTCGCCATGAATGTATTAGTCATTGGCAGCGGCGGCCGCGAACACGCACTTGCGTTTAAGGCCGCTCAAAATACAAAAGTTAACACTGTTTATGTTGCTCCAGGTAATGCGGGCACAGCCCTTGAGCCAAAACTCGAGAACGTAGCAATTAACGTTGAAGATCTTGATGGGCTACTTAGCTTTGCACAACAAAATAATGTTGAGCTAACCATTGTTGGCCCTGAAGTGCCGCTAGTATTAGGTGTTGTTGATAAGTTTCGTGAACACGGCTTAGCTATTTTTGGCCCAACAGCAGGCGCTGCCCAGCTTGAAGGGTCTAAATCGTTCACTAAAGACTTTTTAGCACGTCATGCTATCCCAACCGCTGATTACCAAACGTTTGAACAAATCGACCCTGCGCTTGCCTATTTAAAAGAAAAAGGCGCACCGATTGTTATTAAAGCCGATGGTTTAGCTGCTGGTAAAGGCGTGATTGTTGCTATGGACGAACGCGATGCTGAAGAGGCTATTCGCGATATGCTTGCGGGTAATGCCTTTGGTGACGCCGGTAGTCGTGTAGTCATTGAAGAGTTTTTAGAAGGTGAAGAAGCGTCGTTTATAGTCATGGTTGATGGTAAAAACGTACTGCCGTTTGCAACCAGCCAAGACCATAAACGCGCTTACAATGGCGATCAAGGTCCTAACACTGGCGGTATGGGTGCATACTCACCAGCGCCTGTAGTAACCGATGAAATTCATCAGCGCATTATGAACGAAGTGATCTACCCAACGGTAGAAGGTATGGCTAGCGAAGGCCATCCGTACACTGGCTTTTTGTATGCAGGCTTGATGATAGATGAGACAGGCACACCAAAAGTAATTGAATATAACTGTCGTTTTGGCGACCCTGAAACACAACCTATGATGCTACGCTTACAATCAGACTTAGTTGAATTGATTGAAGCAGCTAACCGTGTAGAGCTTGATAAAACCACCATTGAGTTTGATTCACGCGCTGCAGTAGGTGTTGTTTTAGCCGCTAAAGGCTACCCAGATAGCTACCCGAAAGGCGATGCTATCAGTGGCTTGAAAGTAACTTACCCTGAAGGCGAAAAAGTCTTCCATGCAGGGACTAAGCAAGACGGCGATAGCATAGTGACTGCCGGTGGTCGTGTACTGTGTGCTACTGCACTGGGTAATACAGTTACACAAGCGCAGCAGCGTGCCTATAAACTGGTTGATGAAATCAACTGGGATGGCATGGAATACCGTACTGACATTGCTTATCGCGCAATTGCTCGTGAACAATCATAACGATTGATAACTAACGAGTAAATTTTATAAAAGCGCAGATTATCTGCGCTTTTTACTGCAACACTATAAAAAAGTAATCTGGACATAGATTAATATTGGAATTTAAAACCTTGCGCTACCATGCGGTAGCAGTTGTAATACTTATTTTTATCTTTTTTATTATCAGCACATTGGCAACAAACTTTGTGATGCCATCACGCTATACCATAGATAAAATAACCCCTGTTTACCTCGATCATGCGTATTACATAGACAAAAGCAAAACACAAAGTTTTGAAGAAGTAATGACCAAGCAGGTGCTATTTACACAGCAAGAATTTAACGATATACCTTGGAGCTTTGAACAGCAAAATTATTGGTTACGCCTCGATTTAGAAAACAAAAGCAGCCAACAAGAAGATGTGGTTGCCCACTTTGATAACCCGATGGTAGATCATCTCACCATATATCGGCTCAATAGTAACAACCAACTACTCGACACTTATAAGCTTGGCGATAAAGAGCCACGTCTTACTTTATTTAAGTACAGCGTGCCCCACATTCGCTTTAACCTCGATGGCCAATCTACACATCGACTAATTATAAAAATAGATACCGTGGGGATCAGTAAAACCCCAATTCACTTGTATCGCCATAATGTATTTGTTGACTTAGTTCGCTCACAAACAGGCATTTGGGGAATTTTCACGGGTGTATTGTTAATGGCCTCACTATATAACCTATTACTCTATTTTGGCATTAAAGACCGCGTGTACTTAGTTTATATTGGCTACATTATTAGTGCTATAGCATTAATGGGCACCGTGCTGGGGTTTGGTTTTTATTTATGGCCGCTAGAATGGCAGTTGTTTATTCACGAAAAAATAATTGTCGTTAATTACACTATTGCGTTTTTCACTCTCGCTTTTTGCACCATGTTTTTGCGATATCATAAAGACCGTTGCTGGCGTTATAAATTAAGTGTTGGTTTACTCTGGCTAATGCTAGTGCTCGGTACATTAAGCTTTTTTATTCCCGAAAATATAGCTGCCCCCATATTTTTTGTAATTTTGGGATTACTTTATATCGTCTGCTTTATTTTAATTTATAACAAATTAAAAAGTGGCTTTAGATGGGCTAAGTTTTACGTATTTTCATGGGTGCCATTGATTATTGGTGCAGCCATTCAGCCTTTAGAGCTTACAGGCATTATCACTTATAGCTTTTCAATACGTCATGCTTTTTTAATGGCCATCTTATGTGAAATTGTCCTCATGGCCATGGCACTTGCCGATCGGGTTCGTTATCAGCGTGAGCGCGCTTTATATCATGCCACGCATACCCAGCAAACAAAACTGCTCAATAGCGCAAAGTTAAAGTATGCCTTTATGGCACTCAAAGCCCAGCAACGTTCCACCACTTTATGTTTGGTTAAAATACGTCATTTTAACTCGCTAAATACCATTATTACGCCCTCCCAAGGATATGAATTAATTAAGCATGTTGCGCACGAATTAGAATGCCAATTGAGCTTTGAGAGAGAATTTTTTAACTTAAGTAGTGGCATTAATCAACCCGCTAAAATTGCTGATTTAGGTAGCGGTGTTTTTGCCTGTATCTCGACTAAAAACCAAAGCCCACACACGCTCGAAGAGTTATTAAAAAGGGTAGTAAATAAGTTACCAAAAACTTATCAAATCAAAGGGCTAGACTTACAACTCAATTACAGCGTGGGGATTAGTGCCTTTGGTAAACGTGATGACTTTGAATTTTGGTTGAAACGAGGCTACTTGGCATTACATAACGCTAAACATAGTCTAAGTAAAGTAAGCTCATCATCTGCGAACAGCAGTTTAGCTATGGACGTTGCGCTTGCTGCTAAGCTTCAACAAGCGATAAGAACAGATCAGCTCGCTCTGTTTTATCAACCACAAATTAATTTAAAAGATAACAGTGTCAATGGTGCCGAAGCTCTACTACGCTGGTCTAATACTGAGTTTAAAAACATTTCCATAGAAAAACTAATTCTACTTGCCGAACACACCGGTATTATTAATGAATTAACACTTTGGGTGATAGAGCAAGCCTGCAAAGACATTACAAAGCTGGCAAATGAGGGCGTAACTGAACATAGTATTAGCGTTAATTTAAGTGCAAAAAACCTAGCCATTGCCAATTTAACCGAAAAAGTAGAAAACATTTTAATAAAGTATCAGGTTGCCCCTCATTTATTGAAGTTTGAGCTGACTGAATCAGCGTTTGTCGAAAATCAAGATGCGTTAGTCACCTTAGTTGGTGAACTTGCCACACTGGGCGTTAAGGTCGTGTTAGACGATTTTGGTACTGGTTATTCATCGCTTAGCTACTTAGTTAACTATCACTTTAGTGAACTTAAAGTAGATAAGTCGTTTGTGTTTGATTTAACCGATAACCGGGCTCATCAGGTCATTGTGCAAACAGCCATAGATATGGCACATAACTTGGGCCTTACTATCACGATTGAGGGAGTAGAAACTCAAGAAGTTCACCAGCTGCTCAACACTATGAAAGCCGACCGTACCCAAGGCTACTTGTACGCAAAAGCACTCTCTTATGATAATTATTTAGACTTCTTGAACAGCCAATACCGTCTAAAAATGTTAAGCTTCCCTTTTTAACATCTTTGGGGCCAAGTAAAGATGCAAGGTACACTGCGTAAATTAAAGTCGAGCTTAACAGAACCCGTTCAATATCATTTACCTGTAGGTGATGAACTGGTTGATTTAAATGCTTTAATAGGTAAACAATTGACTCTCACTTTTAGTGGCACAATTTTGTGTTCTAACTGTGGTAAAAAAACAAAAAAAAGCTATTCTCAAGGGCATTGCTTTGTATGTATGCGCAAGCTTGCAAGTTGCGACATGTGTATCATGAAACCTGAAACCTGCCATTACGATCAAGGCACCTGCCGCGAGCCACAGTGGGGCGAAGAAAACTGCATGATCCCGCATTATGTGTATCTAGCTAATACATCAGGTTTAAAAGTAGGCATTACTCGCCACACCCAAATACCTACCCGCTGGATTGACCAAGGGGCAACCCAAGCATTACCTATTTTTAAAGTACAAACTCGTTTACAGTCGGGCTTAGTGGAAGTGGCGCTCGCGCAGTTTATTGCTGATAAAACCAATTGGCGCAATATGCTCAAAGGACAAAACGACGTTCTTGATTTAAAAGCAGCGGCTGCTGAGCTTATTCCACAAATTAGCGAAAAACTAACAGAGCTGAGTGAATTATTTGGCACAACCGCCATTGAAGAACTTGATGAAGACGTAGTAAACCTTGATTTTCCAGTCAGTGAATACCCGAGCAAAATTAGCTCGTTTAACTTTGACAAAAACCCCGTTGTTAGCGGCGTTTTACAAGGTATAAAAGGTCAGTACTTAATTTTTGATAGTGGTGTGATTAATATTCGAAAATTCACCTCTTATGAAGTGAGTGTAGACCCAGAATAACCATTTGCTGCTTGGTTATAAAATGCTATCCACTGCTGCTGCGTTAATGGATGGCAATAATAATAGCCCTGAATAACATTGCAGCCTATTTCGACTAAGTGTGCCTCTTGCGAGGCATGCTCAACGCCCTCAGCAACCACATCTAACCCTAAACTTGTCGCCATGGCTATAATGGCCGCCACAATTTGGCTATTGCCATACTCATCAGGAATCTTAGCAATAAAGCTCGCATCAATTTTTAATGTATTAAACGGTAATTTGGTTAAATAACTGAGTGCAGAATACCCCGTACCAAAATCATCCAGCGCAATATGCACGCCCAGCGCTTTGAGCTGTTGTAGTTGCTCTTTTGCCTGTGAAAACGAGCTAATAAAGCTGCTTTCGGTCAGCTCAATTTCAAGTAAGCTGCCAGGTAATTGGTAACGAGTAAGCATAGCTTTAATATTATCAGCCAACTTACCTTGGCTTAAATGACACGCAGAGACATTAATCGCTAAACGTCCGGCATCAATCCCCTGCGCTTGCCAAAGGGTTAACTCTTTACCTGCTTGGTTTATAACCCATAAATCTAAACGCACCACTAAACCTAGCTCTTCAGCAAGCGGAATAAACTGCGCTGGTGAAATAGTGCCTAAATCAGGGTCATGCCAACGCAGTAGTGCTTCAGCTCCCATAATCAACCCTGTTTTTAAACATTTTTTAGGCTGAAAATAAAGCTCAAACTCATCATTTTCGAGTGCATGCTGAAAGCGACTCATCATCGCTAAACGCTCTAAAGATCGTGCATTCATTGAAGGTTGAAACAATTGAAATGAATTGCGACCGACATCTTTTGAGCGGTACATGGCAATATCAGCATGCTTTAATAATGTTTCACTGTCTAAGCCATCATCAGGGTAAACTGCTGCACCTATAGAGGCGGTAACACCGACCTCAAAGCCTTCAAGCTTAAACGGTGTATTTAAGTGATTTAAAATACTCTCAGCAAGGGGGATAGCACCTTCTACATTGTTTATTTCGCACATTGCAATAAACTCATCGCCCCCTAATCGCGCCAGCGTATCTCCCTCATTGAGGGTGTTAATAATGCGCTCAGAGACTAATTTTAATAAGGTATCACCGGCATTATGGCCTAAGCTGTCATTCACCTCTTTAAAACGGTCAAGGTCAATAAACATTACCGCTAACATTTGTTTATCTCTGTGTGCAGCAGCCAGTGCCATAGAAAGTCTATCGTTAAATAAACGCCGGTTAGGTAAGCCAGTTAGCTCATCAAAATACGCTAACTGCACCACTTTTTCTTCTGCGCTTTTTCGCTCAGTTATGTCACTAAAAATAGCGGCGTAAATCACCTCACTATGACTTGGCTCTTTTATTTCTATAATACTGAGCCACTCAATATAAATATCACCACACTTTTTACGATTATGAATTTCCCCCTGCCATACCCCTGTTTTGGTCAGTGAATCCCACATTTTTATGTAAAAGTTTTTATCATGACGCCCTGAACTCAACATATTGGGTCGCTTACCTATCACCTCATATTCTTTGTAACCGGTTAGATGAGTAAATGCAGGGTTTACTTGCATAATCACTCCATTCGAGTCGGTGATCATGATGCCATCTAGGGAGGAGTCGATAATTTTATTGGCTAAAAATAAGTTACGCTGCGAATGCTGCAATGCAATATCACGCTGCTGAAGTACTTTTTCAAGCTCACAACAATAAGCCGTTTCAATTTCATTAATTAAGTTTTCAAGCGATAATACACCGTTAATTTGATTATTTTCGCTTACTACTAAATGTCGAATGTTACTTTCAGACATCAACCTGTAAGCATCAAAAAGGCTGTCTTGGGGGCTTATCTGATAAAGGGGGCGACTGGCTAAATCCCAACAAACAAGATGATTGTGCTGCTCGGTGATGAGCTTTAGTAAATCGCGCTGGGTAATAATGCCATGGGCATTTTCATCCTCATTAAACACCAAAATCACTTTCTCTGCATATTCACGCATCATGCTCACCGCGTCATTGATTGCCAATGAACTCGGTACTATCCGTATGTTTTTATTATATTGATCATTAATAGGTCTAAATTGTAAGTAATGCTCTAGCCCTTGATTGTTTACAATATCTGTAATGCTGATCACGCCGCTGGGAATGTCATTTATATCAGTGACTAACAAATGCCTTACACCCTGCTTATTAAACACCATGGCCGTCTCGGTTAATAATTGTTGGCTGGGCACACTTAATACAGGGCTCGACATAACGCTTTCAATCGCTAACTGCCTAAGTGAGCGATTAGAAAAGTTAAGTGTTAAACAATCGGTTTCAGTCCATACGCCTATTATTTGTTGCTGTTGTTTTACAAAAATAGCGCTAACATTATGCGCTCGCATTAGTTTCACCGCTTCAATTAAAGGGGTATCCTTAGCGCAGGCGATCACCTTATTGGTAAAAACATCGCATACTTTTTGATAGCGGCTAGTTTGAGGCATTGCTTCTACTTCCAAAATTAAACCAATTAATGATTATAAATTATTCAGTAAAAAAACAATTTGATTTAGGACAATAGATGAGCATCAGTTACCCACAAATTATTATTTATAATAATGAAATTGAGCTAATAGAGCACGCCAATGATTTACACGACTTTATTTACACTATGGAAGCAAGTGAACAGCAAAAAGTCATTATTTTAGATAAGGTTAGTGGCTATCAAAGTTTAAGCGGCCATTCGCTCACGGCGCTCAGTGCAAGCCAATTAGCAGAGCTAGTAAAAGAATATTTAGCAAAAGAAGGGCAATGCTGCTTAAGTAAAATAGAGCAGCTCACACCAAGCCAAGCGTTTGCGTTACTCGCCGAAATCAACTAACGCTTTAACGTGTGCAATCGCGCTGCGCCCGAGGGCCGACAGTGAGTACCCTCCCTCTAAATAAGAAATAATACCTAAACAATGATGCTGTTGGCTAAATTGCGCTAACTGCTCAGTAAGCCATATATAATCACTTTCAACAAACTTAAGACTGGCCATGTCATCTTCTAAATGTGCGTCAAATCCCGCGCTTATAAAAAGTAGCTCAGGCTTAAATTCTGTTAATTTTGGTAGCCATTGTTGCTCATAAAGTGCTTTTAAATCAGCACCATCACTAGCTATCGGTAAAGGTGAATTTACCAGTGTGGCATTATTTTTAATGGCGGTATTAGGATAAAATGGATATTGAAATAACGAGCACAGCAAGACATTTTCATCATCCATAAAAATATCTTGAGTCCCATTGCCATGGTGTACGTCAAAATCAACAATAGCAATGCGCTTTACCCCTTTGCTTTGTGCATATTTAACCGCAATCGCAAGGTTGTTAAACACACAAAAACCAGAAGAGCTATCTCGGTTAGCGTGATGCCCTGGCGGGCGTACTGAACAAAACGCAGCGTCTAACTTGCCCTCTAAAATCTCATCAACAGCGAGTAACCCTGCTCCGACTGCACGCTCAATGGCCTTTAAAGAGTCGGGGCATAACCACGTATCTCCATCAAGATCGCTGAGCCCCTCGGTGGGGATCATGTCTTCTACATGCTTAATATGCTGCTCACTGTGCGCCAATAAATAATGTTCGCGCAGTGCTTTAGGGGCTTGTTTTTGCTCTATAGCCACATCCAGTCCACTAGCAAGTAAACGGTCATTAATCGCATCTAAACGCTCAGGGCACTCTGGATGATCTTCAATCATTTTATGTTTACGACAGTGAGGATGAGAAATAATCGCAGTGCGCATAGCTAACTCCAAAAATAAGTTGCTTAACGAGTATAACAAAGCCACCTTGTGGTGGCTTTGCGACTTTGGTTGATACTAAACGACTCTTTAACCAAAGTTATGGTTATTTAGCTTTTAAGTCGAGGTTTCTAAAATCAAAGCTAAAGTCGGTTACCTGCGTTGAAACTGCATTCATTTTCGCTGATTCTACGCGGTTATCGGCGCTCATAGAAAAGCGAATAAAGGCATCTGCCTCTAATAACTTTTCATCCCACTTAACAATAAAGGTATTGCCTGTGTAATGCTCCAGTTCACCTTTAAGGCGTTTTGTATGGGTAAAATCAATGCGTAATTTACCATCCAGCTCTTCAACGATTACATCGCCATACCAATCATCATGTAATGTACCGGTGTAGTTTATATTAGGTAATTGCGGTTGAGTGTCTGTTGGCGCTTTTGGTGCGGCATTAGCATAGGCTTTTTCTTTTCCTGCAAAATGTTTTTTAGCTAACTCTTCAACCCAATCTTTATCTTCAAGCTCGAGTACATCTTCAAGTACTTCATGGGTCACCGCCGATAATGCAGAAAATGCTTGTTGGTTGCTTAATATCACAATCCCCACGTTTTTTTCTGGCAGTAAAGTCACCTGCGATACCATACCTAAAATGCCGCCACCATGTGCCAGCTTTTTAACGCCGTGGTAATCTTCTATACTCCAACCTAATCCATAACCTCTAAATTGCTGATGATACGCTTCATAGGCACTTTTAGATGCCATTGATGTAATATGTGGATGCCACATTTGTGCTTGCTGCTTTTCACTAAATAGCTGCTCGCCATTAGGCATTTTGCCACCCGCAAGTTGAGTTCGGAGCCATTGGCTCATATCATTTACGCTTGATGCAATGGCGCCTGCCCCTCGAAAGTCTTCAAGGTAATTAACAAAAAAAGGATGCAATTTGCCATCCATTGGGATGTGTCCAATCGCCCAGTTTTTGTTATTTTTTGCGATACGCGAAAAGCCAGCGCGCGAGTTGGTCATATTTAGCGGCTGTAGAATATTTTTTTCAATGTAGTCGTTCCAGCTCATCCCCGATATACGCGCAACAACTTCACCAGCGGTAACAAACATTAGGTTGTTGTAAGCATATTGGCTACGAAAACTGCTCGCAGGTTTTAAATATTTCAGCCCAGATAAAATATCGGCTACCGATTTATCTGTACTTGGCCAAATCATTAAATCGCCTTGACCAAGCCCTAAACCGCTACGATGACTAAGTAAATCGCGTATGCGCATTTCACGAGTAACGTAAGGGTCGTACAATCTAAACTCAGGAAGATGGTCAATTACGCGGTCATCCCAGCTTAACTTGCCTTCATCCACCAGCTTAGCCAATGCTGCACTGGTAAATGCCTTGGTATTTGAAGCAATGCCAAATAAAGTGTCTTTATTCACCTTGCTATTCGTATCAAGGTTGGCAACACCAAAGCCTTTAGCGAATACAACTTTGTCATTTTCAACAATGGCAACGGCCATTCCGGGTACATCAAAACGTGTCATTGAAGCGTTGATCACCTCTGAAATTTTATCGGTATCAACTGCTGCAGAGCTCGTAAACGCCCAGCCAGCCAATAATGCGGCTGTGGTTAATTTTTTTAGTTTCATAGTGTTACCTTAGGTTATTATTTTTGTTTAATCTTGATGAACCGCAAATTCTATTTCGGCGCGCGCTTTATTAGTATCTTGCTTACTCGGGTAAGCTAAAATGCGTTGACTGTAGTGTTCGGGTACGCCCGCCTCAAGTGCGCCGCGATATACATGCTGCACGTACCAATCATAAGGTAGCAGTGTGTCGTCATGTGTGTTTGCTATGTAGCAGTGTACATTAATGTCATCGTCATCTAAAAGGCTAACGGTTAAGTCAACACAGTCGTAATTAGGGCCTTCAATTTCATCTAAAATTCGTTTTTCGTCTTCATTTATCTGATACACCACACCGTATACAACCGCATCGGGCTCATTAGTAGGCACAATAGTGCATTTACCTGAACCATCTGAAAAGGCCATATTAAAGGTTAACTTATAGCCCTTTAAAAGTGCCGTACCCACACGTTTTGCATTAGGTAAACGTGCCAATAAACGATTAGATGACATATTAGAGCCAAACGAAAAATTATATAACGCCATACTATTCCTTCTTTAAATAACAACTCGCACAGCCAGTGCGATTAAAATAATGCCAATGCCGCGGTCGAACCAATAACCACTTTGCTGAAAAAAATCACGTACACGCGCTTTTGATAACAATAGCGATAAAATAGAAAACCAAGCCCACGTAGCAAGCGCCATATAAACGCCATATCCCATTTGTACTATTACCGGCGTAGTTGGGCTAATCACTAAGGTAAACAACGACATAAAAAACAGTGTTGCCTTAGGGTTAAGTGCATTGGTAAAAAAGCCACGTCGAAACGCACGCCATGATGACTCAGCTGCAAGGCTGGGTTTTGCAGTCGGTTCTGATGAGGTCTTTGTAGGTTTAGCAGCGCGCAGTGCCTGCACGCCTAAATACGCTAAATACGCGCCCGCTATATATTTAAGCGCCATAAACAACGCAGGTGATTGAGTTAACACCAGCGCAACTCCCAATACACAATAGGCTATGTGTAATAAAATAGCCGCACCAACACCGGCACTTGTCCATAAGGCATTACGCCTGCCGTACTGTACGCTTTGTTTAAGGACTACCGCAAAGTCGGGCCCAGGGCTTGCTACCGCAAAAAAATGAGCCACCGCAATTAATAAAAATTCATCGATATAATTCATACTTAACTGGCTTGCTCTGGCGAAAAAGCCAATAATAATGGATTAGCCGATTGATTAACCAAGGCTTTTATTTCTTTTTGCGCTTTTTTAAATTGGCCTCGTAAATGCGGTTTTAAATGTTTTTTAGAGTGTTTATCTTGCTTAAAGTAGCTTACTAAAGCATGCATAAATACAGTATGGGTTTCACTGAGCGTGGCTTCGCGATTGGCATATGGGTTGTAACATGAGCCACAACCCCCCTTAAACTGGTACACGGTATTGCTCATCATCACCGCAAAACCTAAAAAGCACGCTAAAGCATCCGTTGCTTGAGGTAAGAACTCTTTACCACCTGGAGGTAATACGCCTACATGATGAATTAAAATAGTAGCAAGAGTACCTGCAAAGCTAGCTACTAAATCTTGTGGCTGATTAATTTGGTTGGGGTTAAACGACACATTAATTGTATGGCTTGGTGGCACCATTAAATGGCAGTGCTCACCACGTAGATGCTCACTAAATTCAAAATGTGGAAACACCTGAGGTTGTAATTGTTGCGGTGCAACAAGTGTTATAGGCCACTCATCCATACCAGCATAGTGTTTAACACGCGCAAACACCTTACTGGCCATTTCTTCAATGCTTGAAACCGAATCAGGAAAAAACTCGACCGTTGGTAAAATAATTTGGCTATGCTTAGTAAAAAAATTCAGGTCAAAGTTTTCTGCAGCCCAAATAAAGGTATCAACTAGCCACTGTTGTTCTTGTTCTGCCAATAAGGGCTTTGATTTAAATAGGGTTAACATAAACTATTCTTGCCCCTGTGCCCATTGCCATGCTTGTGTATTGTATAAAGGCACCGTAGAAAGCGCGTGATGATGACTGCCCGTAGATTCTTTCGTTGAGTACGATAAATACAATAACGTATGGGTTTTAGCATCATAAATGCGACGAACTTTTAACGACTTAAACAAAATACTCTTAGATGATTTAAACACGACTTCACCCGACTTACTACGGTCAATAGACTGTAATTGGTCTGCGGTAATTGGCCCTGTTTGGCGACAAGCAATCGACATATCTGATGGGTCTGAAAAGTCTAAATTAGCCTCAATGTGACTAATATGACAAGTAACCCCTGTAACAAGCGGGTCTTGCTGTGAGTTAACCACCACATCTTTAGTGGTAAATAGCCCAAGACTTACTGAAGCAACATCATCAGAACACCCTGTAAGCCCTGCTAAACACGCAATTAGACTACCCATTTTGAGATACTTCATAGCAAGTCCTTCGTTCATATTAAAATTAAGTTATGCCTTATACTAAACGCTTTCACTGCGATAAAACAAATTTTATAAGCAATAAAAAAGGCACGCCCGAAGGAGTGCCTTTGCAAACAAATACAGCTAAAAATTATTAAAAGCTATATTGTGCACCTAGATAAACATAGCGGCCTGCACCGCCGCCGTAACGGCTATAGAAGTTCCCTCGACCACTTGGGTAAAATGCCCCTTTGTCGTCAAATACATTATTAATCCCGCCAAATACACGTAAGTCACTCTTATCAGTCAATGCCATAGTGTAAGACGCTGATAAACTATGCTTTAAAAATGAGCCGTAGTTTTGGTATGCCAGTGGCTCAGGGTTAGCAATACAACCGGCATCGCCCTCAGCACAGCGCTCATCATTTGCAGCAACATACTCAAGGTAGTCTTTCTCATCTTCTTGGCTTGCTTTAAACGCGCCTACGTAATTTGTACGCCAGCGGATAAGTAAATCATCCATTTTCCATACAATCGACATAGCGGCTTTATCTTTTGAGCGCCCATAACCTGCATACTGTGAAGTAACACTGTTACCATCTAACCCTTCATAGGTTTGCGAGTTTTCAATAATGTGATTGTAATAAAGCTTAAATAACAAGTTGCCATAGCTGCCGATGTCATATTTGTAAGTTGCAACGACATCGTAACCGCGCGCAGTTAACTCATCCAAGTTATGTTCACGCTGTAGAGTTTTTACAATGTTACCTTCGTCGTTACGGGTAATATCGCTACAGTATTCGTTATCACTGCCCCACGCAGCCTCTGAGTCATAACATTCGCGCATGATGTTTTCGTTACTTATTTCATCAATTGCAATTACAAATACCAACTGGCTTGTGTGCTCTTCGTATAAGTCACCACAAATTGACATAAAACGTATCAACCAAAAATATTTGCCATAATAAATCTAAAATTAAACACGCTACAGGTCTTGTAATTGCTTAAATAGTTTATTGCTAAAAATATGTTCAAGCCACATTTTTAAAAATTAAGCGTTATGGGGTTAGCGTGTACAAACCCGTTTGGTATAATTAAATGAACCAATCTAAAGAGGATACGTTAAATGCCACACATTATTATTGAACACTCAGAAGATCTGCCTTTACTACCTCAAGTTCTTGTGGAAAAAATCCATACAACAACGTTTGAAAGTGGCTTATTTGATTTAGAAACAATAAAGACTCGCGCTATTGCTTATCAGCATTATCAGTTAGGTGTGGGTAAAGAAGGGTTTATTCATATTGCGGTGCATATTATGGCTGGGCGTTCCATTGAGCAAAAGCAACTACTAAGTGAGCAATTACTAGCCTGCTTGCAAACGTATTGCAGAGCCTCTGACAGTTTAAGCGTAAATATTTACGAAATGGATCACGAGATTTACCGTAAAAACTAACCGCTATTACAACATCATAGTTATAGGCGAGAGCGCTATAACTATGATGGTTTCCTCGCTCAACTGATTTTTAATTAAATCGTGTTTAAAGCGTAAACTTACCCAGTAAATCCCTTAAAATATTCGATTCTTTATTTAAACCATTACAAAGCTGCTCTGACTTTTTCATATTTTCTTTGGTTTGCTCTGCCGAATCGGAAATCATCACAATATTTTGGCTAATTTCTGAGGTTGCTAGTGTTTGCTCTCGCGTTGCAGTAGCCACTGAGTTGTTTAACTCGCTTAGTAGTACAATTTCCTGTGAAATACCATTTAATGTATGGCCGGTTTCTTTTAAGCGCTCGGCATTTTCTAGGGTGTTTTTGCTGCCCAATTCAATCGCTGTTACCGTGCTTGACGCTTTAGCATTTAACGAATCAATCATCTCATTAATTTGCTCCGTAGACTCCGCGGTACGTTGCGCAAGCGTTCTTACTTCGTCAGCAACTACCGCAAAGCCACGGCCCTGCTCACCCGCTCTAGCAGCCTCAATAGCCGCATTTAACGCCAATAAATTAGTTTGCTCGGAAATCCCTTTAATTACATCCAATACATGAGAAATTGATTTAATCTCTGTCGAAAGCTCTAACACCGAGGCCACAGAATTGGCCATTGACGCTTCCAGTTGTTCCATTTGTTTAATCGTGCTTTGCACAAACTCAACCCCTTTGTGCGTCGTTTCTTCGGTTTTAGTAGCAATATCTGCTGCATTACTGGCACTACCAGAAATATCCTGAACCGTAACCTCCATCTCATTAACGGCTGCCGCCACCGTTTGCGTACTCGATGATTGCACTTCAGCTAAATTTGCCGCACCTTGCACTTGCTCAAGCACATCTTGGGAAATACCTTTAACATGAATTGCCGACTCAGAAACCTGTTTGAACATATAATGTAACTGCTCTAAAAACAGATTAAACTTAACCGCTAAGTCTGAAATTTCATTATTATCATCAGTAGGAAGTCGCGCTGTTAAATCGCCATCTTTTTCTGTTAACGCATTCACTGCTGCAGTAATGTTTTCGATTGGCCTAAATATTTGCCCTACTAACACGCGTGCTAACGCTAAACCTACAAGCGCAATAATTACACCAAAAATGATATTAGTATTAATGGCACTATTAATTGCGCCATATAATTGCTCTTGGGGAATTTCAGCGACTAGATGCCAACCTAATGAATTTACTGGCGTACTTGAGACAACATAGTCATCACCATCAATTACTTTACTTTGAATTGCCCCATTTTTAATGGGTGCCAAGTCAACAGATTGCCCAATTTTAGTTTTATTACCATGCAACATAATCTCGCCACTACCAGAGACCAAATAAACAATACCGCCCTCTCCTATTCTATATTCACTTATGAGATCCACCATAGAATCGAGCGAACGGCCTATTCCGGCAATTCCTTGTCGTTGCCCATCAAGCTCAATGGCATAATTAATAAATACCATCACCTCAGAGCTACCTTTATCTATGTCGAGTGCTACTTCAAATGGTCTATCCGATGCTAAAAAGGCATCAAACCAAGTATCACTACTGTCTATTTGCCTAGAAATACCTTCATCGGTGTAATAATTGCGGGAGTTTTTAGAAATAATGTATGCGTTGCTGGCTTGGTTTTTATTTTTTATATGTTTGAGGTAATCAATGAATTTACCTCGGCTTTGCGCATCTTCATTATTATTCATCCATTGTTGCACAAATAAGTTTTGCGCTATTTCTTTGCCAACAATAATAGGAGTCGATAACTCTAATTCGATTTGGCTTTTCACTTCACTAAGCGCAGTCGGTAAATCTACTTTTGCTAGTTTTTCTTCTGTATTTGAGCGAATACTATTTGAAAATATTAGAGTAGATATTGCTAAAGGAGCAACAACAGCCAAAATAAGGCTGAGGTATACTTTTCGTTTTAATAACATAGAGCACCTAAGGAGTAACTAAGCAGTATTTTATATACCGCACACAATTAACAGTAGCGACATTAAAGGGCATAAAGTAAAGATTTTTATAATAAAACCCCATAACACTTTAATAGTAGATTCAACTGTGTTTATTGCAATGTATTCAATAGAATTAATACAGAAATCAGTGCGCTGGTGAAAAATACGATAGAAATAACAAAGGCGAATTTTATAAACTAGGAAAATGAGTTTTTATTTATTTGGAAAGCGTGTAAAAGTGGTGGCCCCTCCCAGACTCGAACTGGGGACCTAACGATTATGAGTCGAACTCACAAACAATTTACCTGTATTGATTAACACTTCAAAACCCTTATTTTTAAAGGCTTTAACCCCTCCCCTCTTTTTTGGCATATTGGTCCGTATTGATGTATATTGTCCGTAAAGTGATCCGTAGAGCGTCCGTGGGACGTCCGTGACAGATCCGCAGACAATAAAAAGCCCCAACTATGCGCCAACATAATTAGGGCTACCAAAGAACCATAAGGGGGTTCGAATGGCTAAAACTAATAATACCACTAATCGAGTAAACTTTACCGCTGAACGTGTCCGCACTTTTAAATGTGCCGAGGGTAAGAAAGAATCTTTTTTATGGGATAGCGGTTGCACGGGTTTAGGTATAAGGGCTTATTCATCAGGTAAAAAAACATATACCTTTAGAGCTGCAATAAACGGAAAAACAAAACGGGCTGTAATTGGTCCTGTAGATGCGTTTGATATTGATGAAGCACGGGCAAAGGCTCGAGAGTTTCAATCAAGTGCTAAAGACTATATTAGCCCAGCCAAGCTTAAACGCGAAAAAGCAGCAAAAGAACTTGCCGAAGAACAAGAAGAATTGCGCGGCACTATCAAGTTAAAACAAGTATGGCTTGAGTACATAGACGCAAACAAAAGTCGCTGGGGTGAAAAGCATTACAACGATCATCTAAAATCAATCCAAGAACCTAACCAACCATGGGCAAGAGGTAAGGGCCGCTTAACTAAAGCTGGCTGTTTATATCCACTCATCGAAACAAAGCTAAAAGATTTAACATCGAAAAAAATCGAACGATGGTTACAAAAAGAAAATGAGACTCGCGCAGGTGTTGCCGCTCAAACCTACCGCTTATTGTTTGCCTGTTTAAACTGGTGTAGTGAGCAAGATAAATATTCAGGCTTAATTGATGTAGCAAAGCTAAAAACAAAAGACGTAAAAAAAACAGTCGTTAAACTAAGCGCTCGAACCGATAGCTTGCAAAAAGAACAGTTACCCGCCTTTTTTAAATATGTAAGACAAATACAAAATCCTGTTATTTCAGCGTTTGTGCAAACACTACTTTTAACGGGTGCGCGAAGAAATGAGCTGGTGGGCCTTAAATGGACCGAATTAGATTTACAATGGAATAGTATGACCATACGCGATAAAGCCACCAGCAGCGGTTCAGACTCAGGTTATAGGGTAATTCCTTTAACGCCTTATGTAGCTAGTTTGCTTGTTAACCTACCCCGTAGAAATGAATGGGTTTTCTCTACTCCCTCAGGCGTATCAGGTAAATTAACAGACCCAAGAAAAAGCGTTGAACCCGCACTAATAGCCGCTGGTATTGAGGGGCTAACCTTGCATGGTTTAAGACGCAGCTTTTCAAATCTTAGTGAATGGGTAGAAATTCCAACAGGCGTTGTTGCTCAAATTATGGGACACAAACCCAGTGCCACCGCTGAAAAGCATTACAAACAAAGGCCGCTCGATTTATTAAGGAAGTGGCACACAACGTTAGAAGCTTGGATATTAGAACAGGCTGGTGTTGCTATGCCTAACATCAGTGAGCAGCGTTTAACGCTTATTAAGGGGGCTTTATGAAAAGCAATATAACAATAGACGATGTAAAAAAAGCCAAGCTCAAAGCTAAAGAATATTTAGCATCGAGATCTGAAACTATTAACAACTTGCGTGAAGTCGACACTATGAATGAGCTTGTCAATTATGGCTCACTTTCTCTAAAACTAATAGCTAATGAGGAAACCAGTAAGGTTTTTCATTTAATGAATGATAATACACTTGCTAAATTGCTTATTGCTGCAAAAAAAGACCGCACGGCATGGGATATATTAAAAGCTTACACCTCTAAAAACCCTAGCGACCCTAGGCTTAGCGAGTTTGTATTTATGCTAGCTAGTGAAAAGCCACCTGCAAAAAAGAGAGGTCGCCAGCCTGAGGTGATGCGAGACTACTTTTTATTGTGCGCACTATCTTTACTTATTAATGCTGGTTTAAGTGTACCTAGTAACCGTGTTACTCGACAGAAGTTTAATTCAGCTTTTGTGCTCGAAGAAATCCTAAAAGAAATGAATTTTAAACCAATACTAAGCCCTGCAACGATCGTTGATATATATGATCGTCGTTTAGATGTTTATCAGAAAGCGGTAAATGCGGCGCAAGTTTTAAAATAAAATTATTCGGGGGGGAATTAATTAAAAATTAAACGGAATATCCCCCCAAATAGTTATCATCATAATAGTGCTTATACAAACAAACAGATGAGTATAAGCATGAACACAATTACATTCACTCCACAAAACCTAACCACAGAACAGTTTGCTTTAGCATTACAAGGCAAACCCAACTCGATAAGAACCCGCCTATGCAAAACAGGCAGCTTTTACGGCATCAAACCAATCAAATTACCTTCTGGACGCCTATTGTGGCCAGCTGATGAAGTAGCTGCTTTATTAACTGGTAAGGAGTCTTAACGATGATAAACCTACACAGACCTTTAACTGAAATTTTTGAAGCAGCACCACTTGAAGCAATACCAAAGCAAAATGTTAGCGCTTATAAATTACTTAAAGCTTTATCAGATTGCAAAGCCTATCAACGAGATGATTTAGCATTAAGCACAGGATTAGGCGAAACAATGCGCTCAGCATTACAGCAGCTCAAAAGTAAAAGCGGTGGCTATTGGTTAATTCACTCAGTCAAAATAGAGGGTTCAAACAAAACGTTATTGCAATTAGATTTTAGGCATTTAAGTGGTGATGTAGAGCAAGACAGATCAGCAAGGCGCGAAAGACGAAAAGAGCTAGGCAAAGAGTCTTACAAACAAGCTGTTCATGGGCGTAAGCGTGAACCAAAAGCTTTTACCGAAATGACAAAAGCCAATAAAGAGTATTTTAAATCTTTAGGAGATGCGGCCAATGATCCTATTCATAAAAAAGATAAGCCGACTAAAAGTTGATTTAATCGGCTTAGATTCATTTTGATATGTAACCAAAAGCTGGTGGTTATGTCAGCAAACTTATACCACCAGCCCTAGATAAGAGTATAAATTATTATGAAATTTTTATCAGCTAAAAGTATAAAAGTTACTCAGTGTTTTAACTATATCAACTGGCATGAGTTAACACTTAAAATTACAGAGCCAAGCGATTTAGGCACCCTAACGCACGCACAAGCAAAGGCTAAAAGTCCTGTTATCGCAGCTAATGACGCACCCGACAAAACCAAAGAAACAGTTTTAAAGCACAATAACTTTACATTGTTAAGGTTAGACCTAGACGACACCAAGCTGGATATAGATTCCATTGCCGATACGCTTGAAGGTATGGGCATTAAGTCTTACATCATACACACGACAGCGAGCCACCAGCAAGACGGTAAAGGCAACCGCTACAGGGTTTATATACAAATAGCCGAATCTGTCACTTACAAGGTATGGGCGCTGTTGGAAAGCTATCTAAGCTATGTATTTATGGCGGACGATTGCGCCACAAGACCCCAGCAAATAATGTATTTACCTGTGCGCTTTGATGGTGATTGTTACGAGTATAAAATAGGGGAAGGCGAACCACTGAACGTTGCAGACTCGCAAATTCTAGTGAATGCGGAGAGGTACGCACAAGAACAAACCAAGCAACAAGAGCAGGCTATTAAGTCAGCACCGATTAAACCAGCGTATAAGCAAAACCTAGTCGGGAAACAAATATCTATTATTAACTTAGTTAATAGCGGTTTCACGTGGGAGGGTTTACTTAGCCATTATGGGTATAAGCAACAAGGTAAAGCTTATTTACCACCCGAAGCCACCAGCAAAACCGCAGGCGCTTATATCTTAACAAGCCATACCGATGGCAAAGAGCGTTATTATTCACACCATGAAAGCGACCCATGCGCTACAGGGCAATGCTTAGATATGTTCGATTTTATTGTTATTCGTGAATATGGCGGAGACTATAAACGCGCATTGCATGACATTGCGAAAACTCAGTTTAAGCAAATACACAAACATAACCAGCAAGAGTATTTTACTCACTTGCATAATGAGAGCGTAAACGCATTTTTTGCAGGGGGTGAAAAATGAGTCTGCCAGCAATTAATAACATACCTGTAGAGGTTGAAAAGACAGCCGAAAAAACGCCTATGTTAAGCCCTAAATTCCCCGATGTAAAAATAGGTGAGGACGGCAAAGGGCGCACATTAAACACAGCCGAAAACTTAAAAGCGTTGGGCAAATTTTACGGTATAGAATTTGGCTTTAATAAGATGACGTTTGAAGCAGAGCTGGTGAAAGGTACACAATCATTAAGTGATGATTTTGAAAGTGTCAGAAGTCATTTAATAAGCGCAGCGGCTATACACTCACTGCCAAAGTCTGCAATTGATGATCATATATTGGCGATTAGTCGAGATAATCCTTTTCACCCTGTTAAGTTTTACTTAGATAAGGGCGAATGGGACGGTATAGAGCGCGTTAGCAAGGTTATAAAGTGTTTAAATGCTAAAGATGAACAACTAGCCGATTCTATTATGAAGCACTGGCTGGTGGCGTGTGTGGCGTGTATTTATGAGGACACATTCAAAAGTAAGTTAGTGCCAGTTTTACAAGGCGGTCAATCATTCAGAAAGACGGCATTTATTGAGCGTATAGCTAGTGTATTGCCACACTCTTTTTTAGAGGGCGCAGAACTAAACCCAGATAATAAGGATAGTATCTTATCTAATATACGGTCATGGATTGTTGAGCTTGGCGAACTTGAGCGGACAAGCAAAAACTCACAAGGCAGCTTAAAGGCATTTATTACAAAGTCTATTGATACAGTGCGCCCACCATACGCCAGAAGTGATATAAAAAAGCCGCGCCAAACGTGTTTTATTGCGACAGTAAACGATAGAGACTTTTTAAAAGACCCGACAGGCTCAACACGCTTTGCAGTGCTTGAACTTGAAAGCGTTATTGATATGGACACCTTAAACAGTTTGCTAGGTTGGACGTTTGACGGTACAGGCGCAATAAAACAAACCGACCCCGAGCAACTACACCAGTTTTGGCTTGAGGTTAAAAAGCTTTACTTAGACGGTTACGGTTGGGCGCTAAGTGATGAGACACAAGAAAAGGCACTATCTGTTAATGATAACTTTCAAGATAAGGGTTTTGCTTACAATCACATAGTTGATAATTATATCGCACCAGAAAGTAAAATTGATTTGCCGCAGTGTATAGAACGCCCAACATGTATAAATGGCTGGTTTACCGCTGGTGAATTAGTAGCAGAAGATAGGAAGTTTCAATCAAACCATTCAGCAATTGTGGGTAAAGCCTTAAAGCTTTTAGTTAATGAGGGTTTTCTTAAACGTAAAAAAGGTAGAGCAAACAGCACCGCTTACAAGATAATTTTACAGGTTACACCAGCCGCTAACGACAGTTATGACGATGGGCTTGAGGATTATTTTTAAGCGATAGAATAGCCGCTTCTGTTTTTTAAATGGTTAAGTGGTTAAGTAGTGGTTAAGTAGATTTTATTTTACTTAACCACGCTACACCCCTTTATATACAAGGGTTTCAGGTGTTTTTGGTTAAGTGGTTAAGTAAAAACGCTAACTTTAAATTTTTATATGATAAATAGTAGAGGGGGTACGACCCACACACAGCAGCGGCTAAATTCCGTAAGGTGGGTAAAGTCACTTAACCACTTAACCATTTTTACCGCAAAGCCACACCGCTAAAGGCTTGTAGGCTGGTTAAGTAGATTTTATTTTACTTAACCATACCTAACCACTTAACCACTTAACCACTTAACCACTTAACCATGTAAATGCTATAATATAACAATACTGATCACACAAGCAGCGACTAGCTTTTGCGAACAGTGAAATAGTTACACAATTTTTAACACTAAACGGAATAAACAATGGCAGCAGGTAAAAAAACAGGCGGACGTAAAGCAGGCACACCCAATAAGCTAACGTTTGAGACTCGACAGTTATTAGTAAATGCTTTAGCTGATGAGTTTGAACAATTACCCGAACTACTCAAAGAGTTAAAACCAGCCGAGCGTATAGACGCAATTTGTAAATTATCTAAATTTGCACTTCCAGCAATAGCACCAGTATCAACTATTAAGATTGAGAACAGAGAAAAGGCTAATGATGATATGTTTGCCGTTAATCTAAACTAGATAAAAATAGATAAGGAATTTCGGACGCAAATAATAAAAGATTATAAATCTCGGTGTCACGTTAAACCTGCCTTTAATTGATAACCACTCTCCAAGACTTGTAAACAACACTATTTATTGTAATAGTAAATCAAACAATATAAGCGTTATGGATAGGCAATAAGTTAACAGGGTTTTTGGCCTGTCAAAACCTATAACATGAGATTTAACTAATAAGGATGTTTATTATATGAACTTTTTCAATAAAGCTAGCCTACTTTCTATATCTATTTTACTTGCTTCCTGTGGAGGTTCTGAAAGCGAAACTAATACTTTTGATGAAGAAGTGGTACTGAAAAAGCCAGAAAATGTGGCTGCCATTTCTGATAATGGAGAAGTTATAGTTAGTTGGAATTCTTCACCGTCTTACAATTATGATATCTACCTATCAACCGAGAAAGGGTTACAATTCGATAGTTATGCTAACTTTGATAATTCACAGTGGATAAAAAGCGTCACATCACCTTTTTTGTTTACGCCTGATGATTATACGAAAAAATATTTTTTTACAGTTGTAGCAAAGTTAGGTGACAGAGAAAGCGAACAAAGCCCAATAGCCAGCACTGTGCCGCGCTATCAAATAGATGGAGACGTCATAACAGACTTGGGCACATCTTTAGTTTGGGCTCGATGTAGTGTAGGTCAAGTATGGAGTGACTCAACAGAAAATTGCGAAGGAGAAGCATCAAGAATATCTAATCTATCAGCCCAAAATACCGCTTCACGATTAGGTGATGGTTGGCGTTTACCAGCCTTAAATGAATTAGTTTCGCTAGTTTATTGTAGTAACGGTATCCCTGATTACTTTTTAACAACTATAGACCAAAAGTGTGACCTTCAAGACATTAACGCTCCAACGATTTGGGCCCCTGTATTTCCAAATGTATCTTTAGAATCTGCTTATCATACAAGTACAGAAAGTGTTCGTAGTGAGTTCCCAAACTATAAGTTTTATAAAACTGTATCTTTTAAAAATGGTGGCGATTCTAATATTGTTGGAAGCGAGCCTACAGCCCAGCATGCTCGGCTAGTCAAAGATAAATAAGCCTACTTAGTATAGAAATTACTGTTGGCCACCCTGACTCACCTATATAAGCAGCATATTTGCTCGTTAAATATTGGGGTGGCGTAATAAACATAATACAAAATAGTAGAGGTAACACCTTTATCCGCATTTACTGGTATAAAACTTTTACTTATGACCTAGCCGCTGCTGTTAATCAACTTAATATCTAGTTTTTCGACACTATAAAAAAGGAATATTTGGAAGTCATACGCTGGTAAGTTTTCCGACACCGTAAAGGTGTGACTTTTCGGACGCATAGGCAAACCGAATTATGATCCGTAGGACGTCCGCGAAAAAATTTTTATATTTTTGTTAGTAGGTATTTACTTGGAAAGCCTTGAAAAGTGGTGGCCCCTCCCAGACTCGAACTGGGGACCTAACGATTATGAGTCGTGTGCTCTAACCAACTGAGCTAAGGGGCCATCTTTGTATAACTGTAAGCAGTTAATTTTTGAAGCGTTTAGCCATAGAGCGACTAAAGCGGGTTGCAGTATAAAAAGTTTTTAGGGGCTTGTCACTAGCAAAAAGCTTTATTTTAACAATCAAGGGGCTAACTGCTCAAATAGTAGGCTTTGAGGTTTTGTTAGTGATGAGTTTTGTAAAACAAATCCATTTATTAATAGCAGCCTGAGTAACTAATACACATACCTTTGGGAGCACTTAGCAACTCAGTATTATGTCCTGCTATGCTGCTACATTATTTTTTGGCAATAATGTAAATCGCATGAATTAATCCAGGGAAATAGCCGAGCAAAGTTAGCAAAATATTTAACCAAAAATGCATCCCTAGTCCTACCTGTAAAAACACACCCAGTGGTGGTAATAAAATAGAAAAAATAATTCTAATGATATCCATAATTTAATCCTTATAATGTTAGCAAAGCAAAAAGCCCAGCAGGGCTGGGCTTTAGTATAGTGTATTATTCTGCAATAACAGTTAATTCATCAACTACCTTGCGAACATCTTCAGCGTTTTTAGCAATTTCCATCGCTAATTGCTTTTCAGCATCAGACTCAACTGTACCTTTAAGAGTTACCACACCATTATCGGTATCAACATCAATGTCTGTACCACCTACTTCAGAATCAAATAAGTAACGTGTTGTGATCACTGTAGTGATTTTAGCATCTGTTAAATCACTTTCAGTGTCGTTACCCATCATTTCAGAATCATGCTTCTTCATGTCGGAGTTTTTTACCACAGTTAGACTGTTTTCAACGTCAGTTACACCATCTAGGCTTAGCACGAGTTCTTCAGCAAGCTCTTTATCTACTTCGCTGTTTACTTTACCTGTTAGCATTACCTTGCCGTTTTTTACGTCCGTGTTGATATCAAAGTTATTTAGATTGGTGTTCATAAGCAATACTGTTTCTGCTTTCCCATCAATCCAAGCATCTTTTTTGCTTTCGTTTTCCCAACTGCTTGCCTGAGCGCCCATTGCGGTTGTTCCTAATACTAGGGCTGCAATCATAGACTTATTAAATGTTTTCATAATCGTTCTCCTTTTGATTAAAGACACTTAAGCTAATGCGAGCATCGGGCCAACATTTTATAACCTTTAATTTCAATAGGTTAATTTAAAATAGTAGATGTTGGCTTAAACCTACTAAGTAAACATTTACAGACTATTGCGTAAAAGTTTCTCGAATAGCGAAACTTACTAAATAATTGTATATTTGGTTAATCTGTCGTTAATATAATAAAGAATCAAAAACCAAAAATTATAAACCACTGAATTTAAACAATTTAATATTTGGTATAAGGCTTGCTTTGAAATAACCAGAAACCATAAAAGGATAATTTAAATGTCTGTTAAAATTGAAGACTGCCCTATTGAGCAAGTTCGTGAGCAAGTGATTGATCAGCTCATTTATAATTACAGCCATGGTGTTATTTCTGTAGAAGCATTTGAAAGGCGCTTAGACGACGCCATGGCAGCGAGTGACAATAAAGCACTTATGGATCTCGTTGAAGATTTAACCTTAAATACTGACCAGCAAGATAAGGCGCAAAAGCACTCTCAGTTTGCACCTAATTATAGCGCGCAGCATGAGACTGATGAAGAGCCACTTACATTAAGAAGCATTCTTGGTTCGAGTGAACGAAGCGGCCAATGGGTAGTTCCTCAAAACATTTATATAGAAAACTACATGGGGTCAATCAATCTTGATTTTACGGATGCTATTTTTACCCACCAACATGTCACTATTCACGTTAATTGTTATTTTGGCAGCGAAGAAATATATGTACCAGAGCACGTTAATGTAGTTTCTAAAATGTTTTGTATTTTAGGCAGTTTTGAAAATAAAACAGTGTCACTTAATAAGCGCCAAGGGCCAACGATTCACATTGAAGGAAAAACTGTTTTAGGCTCTGTGGAAGTTAAAGTTAAACGCACTATTAAAGAAAAATTTATTAGCTTTGCAAATGATCTAAAAACTCAGCTTGGCATACATGGTAAACATTATTAAATATGCTAAACATTGAATGAAGCCATAATAGTTGGCTTCATTCATATTATAAATCGTTATTTCGCTCACTAGGTACATCACTCATGTACTCTACAAACTCAACTTCAAACCCTGCGGGATCAATATAATAAATGTTTTTTCTAAATGGATTTACAGCACCTTTTTTACTTATTGCAAAGCCCGCATGTTTTAGGCGCGCTATTACTGCATTTAAGTTATTGGTTACATAGGCAAAGTGTGCCAAACCAATTTGATGTCCTGATAGGTCGCGGTTTTTCCCTTCACCGTGATCGCTTATAGCAATATATTGCTCGTTATCACCAAAATGTACCCAGCGCCTTGCTTTACCATACCAAGTTCCTTCCCCCTCACTTCTAATTGACCAATAGGGAAACGCTGCTTGGTAAAACTTAAGCATGGCGTTTATGTCACTAACAACTAAATTTACGTGTTCTAATTTCATAACTTTCTTCCTATTAATTGAATATAGAACATCATAAAACCTCAAGTTAACTTTAGGTAAAGCGCTAATTTACAAATTTATTGTCTGTTTTTATTCCGATAAATATATTGAAAGATCATGCCTGTACAAAAAACACTCACAAGTATTTAGGCTTTATGGTTTACTTTATGGCAAAAACCGCTAAAATACGCCGGCTTAAATATATAAACGTTCTTTTACAACCCAAAGGTAATACCATGCATCCAATGTTAAACATTGCGGTTCGCGCTGCGCGTAACGCAGGCAAGCTTATTCTTCGTGCAAGTGAAGACTTATCAAAAGTTGAAGTGCAACAAAAAGGCACTAATGATTTAGTTACGAACATTGATAAAGAAGCCGAAGCCGTAATTCGTGACACTATTTTACGTTCTTACCCTGATCACTGCATCGTTGGTGAAGAGTTAGGCGAACACAAAGGTAAGGATGCTGATTACCAATGGATTGTTGACCCACTTGATGGCACAACTAACTTCATCAAGGGTATCCCTCATTTCGCAGTATCTATTGCACTTAAAGTTAAAGGTCGTTTAGACCAAGCCGTAATTTACGATCCAATTCGTGGCGAACTTTTCACCGCTTCTCGTGGTCAAGGCGCACAGTTAAACAGCAAACGTTTACGTGTATCTAAAACGGTTGAACTTGCCGGTTCTGTTCTTGCAACAGGTTTCCCTTTCAAACAAAAACACCACTTAGATGCCTATTCTGAAGCGTTTAAAGCATTATTCGTACATACCGCTGATATTCGTCGTGCAGGCTCTGCAGCACTTGATATGGCGTATGTTGCAGCGGGTCGTGTTGATGGTTTCTTTGAAATTGGTTTAAAACCGTGGGATACAGCAGCAGGCGAGCTATTAGTTAAAGAAGCTGGCGGCATGGTTGTTGATTTTGCTGGCGGTAATAACTACAACGTGAGCGGTAACGTTATTTGTGGTGCACCTAAGCTAACACAAGCGATTGTTCGTGAAATGCGCCCAGTATTATCTGAGTCGTTATTACGTTAATCGTAATACCGCACTTAAAAAAAAGGAGCCTAGGCTCCTTTTTTGCTTTTTGTTAGCCACTTTTTTTACTATTGGATAAACGCACAACAGCGGGTGCAGGCCTTCTTCGATTACAAATAAATAAGTAGCTGTGACGATAACGTTTTGCTTCTTTTTTAGCATCTGTGGCTAATGCCGCTACTTGATGGCTATTTTTACACTGCTGCAGATCCGGCTCAACTAAACCTATCGATAATGTAAGTAGAGGTACAAACTGCTTTTCGCCCTCTCGATTAGTTGCCCAATACCCTTTTCCAGCAATATGCTCTGGCGTAAAAAATACGCGTGACTGCAATTCAAATTGCGTGATAATGGTATTACAAACCTCCACCGCATCTTTTTTTTCAAACACCACCATAAAGTCATCGCCACCAATATGCCCGACAAAGTTAGCGCTGTGCGCACACGCTTTTACAGTCACATCGGCCAGAAGTTTTATCACGCTGTCCCCACTGGCATAACCATACAGATCGTTAAATTGTTTAAAATGATTTAAATCGATATAAGCTAGTGAAAATGGCTGTTTATGTTGCAGACGCTGCTCTATTACTTCACTAATTGCCACATTACCCGGTAACATGGTCAGAGGGTTAGCATGTTGGGCGTGGCGGATTTTTTCAGCAGTAATGTGCTTTAATATGTCCCTGAGCGGTGCCAAACCTAAATATTTATTATTACTTGTGATAACAATATGGCGACGAATATCAAAGTCTTGCTCTGTTATTTGCTGAGAGACAATATCAAGCATTTGATTTTCATCAACCACCAAAGGCTGTTTATCCATTAACTCAGTGACTTCACATTTATCATAAAGTGCATGCCCGTATGGCGCGGCAAACACTTCTGTTAGCTGATCTTTGTGTAACAGCCCTATTGGCTGCTGATTGCTATTTAAAACGGGTAAGCTAATTATGCGTTTGTCTTGCTCAAAAAGCGCATGAGCTTCTTTACAACGCGTATGACTGCTAATGGCAGGCTGAGCAACAGCAAGCACCCCGATAGCCATTGATTGTTCAAACTTTGAACCTGCTTGAGTCGATGTAAATGCTTGTAACTGCTTACAGTTATAGTCATAGCTTGGTTGTTGGGTGGGTCTTTCTAACAAAAATCCCTGAACATGACTTATGCCTATACTTTTAACTAAATCGAGTTCTTCAGTACGCTCAATTCCCTCAGCAATCACCGCTGTATTTGTTGCCCGCGCTAACACCACAATTGATTTTAGAAATTCTTTTTTAACTTCGCTTTGATCGCAATGATCAATAAAGTAACGATCAATTTTTACAATATCTGGGCATAACTGCGACCATTGCTTTAGACCGGAATAACCTGCACCAAGATCGTCAATAGCAATAGTGAAGCCTAGCTCTCGATAATGAGCAATGGTTTTTAACAGTAAAAAGCCATCATCTACTTTTTCTTGTTCGGTGACTTCAATCACCACACGATTAGCCGCAAGACCAAACTGTTCAATTAAATGTAAGGTTTCGCCTTTAGGGTGGCTCGGATCGAGTAGAATTTTTGGGCTGACATTTAAAAATAACTTCCCTTGTAGATTTAGTTTTACAAAGTTTTCTATGGCGCGAGAACGGCATAAAAGCTCAAGCTCTGAAATTAATTGATATTTATGAGCCGTTTCGAATAGCTTATTTGGCATCGCTAATGGGCTATTTTTAGGGCCTCGACTCAGCGCTTCATACCCAATAATAGATTGCTTAGTTATATCAAAAATAGGTTGGAACAAGGTTGTTATTGCCCCTTGTTGTAAGATTGACTCTAAGGCTTTACGTTGCTCAGTCACTACTAGCTCAAATAAAAATTTAATAAGAGCAATAAAATACCAACTGAGTATGACTATTATGTGACTTATCTAGGAGGCAATAAAAAACCGCTCACTAGGAGCGGTTTTGTTTTAAGGATAATTTAATCTCAATTAAGGCATTGAGTCTAAATCGGCACCTTCTTTTTCAATCACCTCTGGTATTAAATCTTCTTTACTTACGCCCATGGCAATCGCCACCGAGCTGGCAACGTAAACTGAAGAATAAGTACCAATAAATACACCAAATAATAGTGCGGTAGCAAAGCCATGAATAGTTTGGCCGCCCCATACAAAGAGTGCAATTAATACTAAAATAGTGGTAATTGATGTAACTAAAGTACGATTAAGTGTTTGCGTAAGTGACAGGTCAATAATTTCAATGGTGTCGTCAATACGTACTTTACGGAAGTTTTCACGGATACGGTCTGATACAACAATGGTATCGTTTAGTGAGTAACCTATCACGGCAAGTATTGCTGCCAAAATAGTTAAGTCAAACTCTAAACCAAGCACCGAGAATAAACCAATCGTAATGATTACATCGTGTAAAAGCGCGCCAACTGCGCCCACAGCAAAGCGCCATTCAAAGCGAAATGCTACGTAAATTAAGATACATATAAGCGCTGTTAACATGGCAAGGCCACCCTGCTCTTTTAAGTCTTCACCTACGCTTGGGCCTACAAACTCAATACGGCGCATTACTACGCTATCATCAGCTTGTTTAAGGGCAGCAATTACTTGGTTACCAATTACTTCTGCTTTTACATCATCACCGCGAGGGGCTAAACGGACCAGTATTTCTTGGCTTGAGCCAAAAAGCTGTACCGATGCATCAGCAAAGTCGTTTTCAGCCAGTACATTACGTACTTTTTTCAGATCGGCAGGTTGTGAAAAACCTACCTCAACTGCTGTACCGCCGGTAAAATCTAAACCGAAATTTAAGCCTTTAACAAAAAGTGACGCCAGCGACGCTATGATTAATAACGTAGAAAAGCCCATTGCCACTTTTCGAAGAGACATGAAACGAAGGGTTTTTCCGCCCAATCTTAAAATTTGCATGTCTGCTCCTTAAATTGAAAGTTTATCAACACGTTTACCACCAATAAATAGGTTGATCACCGCACGGGTACCTACAATTGCTGTAAACATAGAGGTTAAAATACCAATTGCTAGGGTTACCGCAAAGCCTGCAACAGGACCGGTACCAACAGCAAACAAGATAATCGCCGCAATTAATGTGGTGATATTGGCATCAAAAATAGTACTAAAGGCACTATCGTAACCAAAATGAACCGCTTGTTGAGGGCTGCGGCCATCAGCAAGCTCTTCACGAATACGCTCAAATATAAGTACGTTCGCATCAACAGCCATACCCACGGTTAATACAATACCTGCGATACCCGGTAGGGTAAGCGTTGCACCTGGAATTAACGACATTACACCAATAATAAGTACTAAGTTGGCAGCCAGTGCGATATTCGCAACAAGACCAAAACCTTTGTAGTAAATAAGCATAAAGGCCAGTACAAACGCAAAACCTAAGGCTACAGCGGTCATACCTGCTTCAATGTTTTCTTGACCTAGGCTTGGCCCAACCGTACGTTCTTCTACAATTTGAATAGGCGCAACCAGTGCACCCGCTCGTAGTAGTAAACTTAAGTTATGTGCTTCAGCTGGGTTATCAATACCGGTAATGCGGAATGAACGGTCAAGACGCGCTTGAATGGTTGCTACGTTAATAACTTCTTCCACTTTAATTGGCGGAAGTGCTTTACCGTCACTGTCTTTTTTACCTGATGGCTTGTATTCAATAAACACGGTAGCCATACGTTTACCGATAGCACGCTTGGTAAAGGCATTCATTTTTGCTCCACCTTTACTATCGAGTTTAATGCTTACTTGTGGACGCTGGTACTCATCTGCACCTGACTGCGCACCAGTAATATGGCTGCCTTCAAGAATAATGCGTTTTTTTAGTACCACAGGATAACCATCACGGCTCATGATCATTTCAGTACCCGGTGGGATACGACCTTGAGCAGCGGCGCTTATGTCAGCATTTTCGTCAACCTCACGAAACTCAAGCGTTGCCGTAGCACCTAAAATTTCTTTAGCGCGAGCGGTATCTTGAATCCCTGGTAATTGCACAATAATACGTTCAGCACCTTGACGCTGTACGTTTGGCTCTGCAACCCCAATTTGGTTGATACGGTTACGAATAATAGTTTCGTTTTGCTTGATAGCATAGTCACGAATTTCTTTTAGCTTTAGCTCACTCATAGTGGCAAAGAATGCGTTATCGTTACTGCTATCATCAATGTAAACGTTTAATGGGTATCGGCTTTCTAAAAAGCGCTCTGCAGCATCTTTATCTTCTTCGTTACGCATTTCTACACGCATGCGCTCAGAACCAGCTACACGGCGCACACTACGATAACGTAGTTTTTCTTCACGCAGGTCGCTACGGAAATCTTGCTCCATTTGCTCTAACTGATTATCCACCGCAGTGACCATATCGATTTCCATGGTGAAATGTACACCACCACTTAAATCTAGGCCTAACTTCATAGGATTACCGCCCAGCGACTTTAACCAAGCCGGTTGTGCAGGAGCCATATTAATAGCTGAGATATAATCGTTACTTAGCGAGTTACGCAGTAAGTCTTGTGCTTTTAGTTGGTCTTCAACATTTTTAAAACGAACAAGAATTTGCCCATCTTCGAGCTTTGTCGATTTAGCGCTTACGTTATCTTTTTTGAGGATTGCGTTTACTTTGTCTACAACACTGAGGTCAACATCGGTGCCTTTAGCGCCAGAAACCTGTATGGCCGGATCGCGGCCATACAGGTTTGGTGAAGCATATAAAAGGCCAATGGCTAACACAGCTAAAACAAGTAAATACTTCCAAATTGGAAACTTGTTTAACACGGGGCTGTCCTTATTATTTTTATAGCGACTTCATTGTGCCTTTAGGCAGTACAGCAGATACTGCTGATTTTTGTACAGTTACTTCTGCTTGCTCATTTAATGAGATCACGATGAAGTCTTTATCTTCAGCAATTTTTACGATTTTACCCACTAAACCACCTTGGGTTAGCACTTCATCGCCTTTTGCCATCGCGCTCATTAAGCTTTTATGCTCTTTTACGCGCTTTGCTTGCGGGCGGTAAATTAAAAAGTAAAAAACCAAACCAAAAATCGCTAACATAATTAGCATTTCCATACCGCCGCCTGCTGCAGGTGCGCCAGCGCTTGCATGTGCGTTTGAAATAAATAAACTCATAATACTTCCTCTTTAATTTTTAAATTTTAATTTGTTGTATCAGCTAGCTCTGGCACTTTTTGGCCTCGGCGAGCGTAAAAATCGTGTACAAATGTCTCTAGTTGACCTTCGCTAATAGCATTACGCAAACCTTCCATAACACGTTGATAGTATCGTAAGTTATGGATAGTGTTTAGTCGTGCGCCAAGAATTTCGTTACATTTGTCTAAATGATGCAAGTAGGCACGCGAATAATTCTTACAGGTATGGCAATCACACTCTGGATCAAGTGGGCCAGTATCTGTTTTATGCACTGCGTTACGGATTTTTATGATGCCAGTTGTAATAAATAAGTGACCGTTACGTGCATTGCGTGTTGGCATTACACAGTCAAACATATCTATACCACGGCGAACCGACTCAACTAGGTCTTCTGGCTTGCCAACACCCATTAGGTAACGCGGTTTGTTTTCTGGCATTTTATAAGCACAATGATCAAGAATATTAATCATTTCATGTTTAGGCTCACCCACCGATAAACCACCGAGTGCATAACCATCAAAACCAATCTCTTCAAGGCCTGCTTGTGATTGTGCACGAAGCTCAGGATACATACCGCCTTGAATAATACCAAACAATGCTGATGGGTTGTCGCCATGCCCTTCTTTTGAACGCTTAGCCCAACGAAGAGAAAGCTCCATAGAGTCTTTGGCTTCTTTTTCTGTGGCAGGGTACGGCGTACATTCGTCAAATATCATCACGATATCTGAGCCAAGATCACGCTGCACTTCCATTGACTTTTCTGGCGACATCATAATTTGGTCACCATTTACAGGCGATTGGAACATTACGCCTTCTTCAGTGATTTTACGCATTGCGCCAAGGCTAAATACTTGGAAACCGCCTGAATCAGTAAGAATTGGGAAGTCCCAATTCATAAAGTCGTGTAAATCACCGTGCTGTTTGATGATTTCAGTGCCAGGGCGCAACATTAAGTGAAATGTATTGCCCAAACAAATTTGTGCACCGGTTGCTTTTACTTCATCAGGTGTCATACCCTTAACCGTGCCGTAAGTACCTACAGGCATAAACGCTGGTGTTTCTATTACACCTCGATCAAAAATCAAGCGGCCGCGGCGCGCTTTGCCATCAGTGCAGTCTAATTCAAATTTCATAATATCCTCTGTGTCGGAAAAACAGTCCAACAAGCTATAATTTAACCGCTCGATTCTACCCTTTTTACCACCCTATTACTATTAGCAGTGAGAAATTCACTATGCTTATGAGTAAAATAAAAACCGATAACGCTGAGAATTATTTACGGGTCAAAAACATCGCATCGCCATAGCTAAAAAAGCGATACTGTTGTTCAATCGCCGTATTGTAAGCGCCCATAATGTTGTCTTGCCCTGCAAAGGCACTAACTAACATGATCAGAGTTGATTCGGGTAAATGGAAGTTAGTTACCATGGCATCAACAACGTTAAATTGATAACCTGGAAAAATAAAGATATCGGTATCGCCAAAGTAAGTATCTAACTTGCCGCCATGTATTTTTGCGGCTGACTCTAGTGATCGTACTGAAGTTGTACCTACTGCAATCACACGCCCGCCTTTGGCTTTAGTACTGGCAACCGCATCAACCACATCTTGTGGCACTTCAATATATTCAGAGTGCATGATGTGCTCATCAACACTTTCTACCCTAACTGGCTGGAATGTACCTGCGCCAACATGCAAGGTAACAAACGCCATTTGTACGCCTTTGTCTTTAAGCGCAGTCATAAGTTTATCGTCAAAATGAAGACCTGCCGTAGGTGCAGCAACAGCGCCTGGCTTTTCGCCATATACCGTTTGGTAACGCTCACGGTCGGCTTCGTTATCTGGGCGGTCAATATAAGGAGGAAGCGGCATGTGGCCCACATCATTTAAAATATCGAGCACATTTTCACTGCGGTCAAACTCAAGCTCAAATAAGGTATCATGGCGTGCCACCATAATAGCTTTTGCTTTGCCCTCTAAAATGAGTACATTACCTGGCTTTGGGGATTTACTCGCACGAATATGCGCAAGAACGCGGTGTTCATCTAATACACGCTCTACCAGCACCTCAACTTTACCGCCTGATTCTTTTTGACCAAACATACGCGCAGGTATTACTTTGGTGTTGTTAAAAACCAGTAAATCGTTTTCGTTAACCAGTTCAAGAATGTCACTAAATATTTTATGCTCAACAGCACCGCTCGGCCCATCTAAGCTCAATAAACGGCTACTGGTTCTGTCTGCTTTAGGAAAACGAGCAATTAATTCATCAGGTAAGTCAAAGCTAAAATCAGCTACGCGCATTGTTAGAATTCCACATCATTTAAAATCGCGCCAAGTGTATACCCAAACCACCTCAAAATGCGAGTTTCAGTTGGAATTAAAAGCGATTTAGG